>NZ_NOLI01000056.1:0-45835 GCF_002245975.1 Nostoc sp. 'Peltigera membranacea cyanobiont' 213
CCTCTGTACTCAACAAAATAGTCGGGCGGCCTGTTTCTTGTGCTATCTGTCCAGCAACTAAGCCTAATACACCCGCAGGCCATTGGGCATCTTCTAAAACGATGACGCTGGTGGTTGATAAGTCTAATTGAGTAAGCTTTTGTGCTACTTGTGCTTGCACATCTTTTTGCAAAGACTTGCGCCTGGTGTTTGCGAGTTCTGTAACTTCGGCTAATTCGTGACAACGTTTGACATCTCGACTGGTTAATAATTCAACGCAAAAACCGGCATCACCTTGGATGCGGCTGACGGCGTTGATTCTTGGCCCCAAACCAAAGGAAATATCTGTGGGGCGATCGCCACTTTTCTGGCACAATTCTAATAATCGCCCCACCCCTGGACGGCGACGCGCTGCTGGCGGCTGTTGAAAATCTGCTTGCAGTCGTTGAATTCCCAACTGCGCCAAATAACGACAATCTCCACTTAACTGCACCAAGTCGGCAATTAATCCTACTGCTACTAAATCTAATAAATCTTCTAACGGATATTTTGCAATATTAGGCAGAGTTTGATATAATCCCTCGACCAACTTATAAGCTACCGCTACCCCAGAAAGATTAAATAGCTGATGTTCCCCTGAAAAATAGCGGGGATTGATAATTGCTGCGACAGGTGGGCGTTCGGTTGGTAAAGTATGATGGTCTGTAACTATTACATCTATGCCTAGCTGTTTGGCGTAGATAATTTCTTCAAGATTTGTGCTGCCAGTATCACAAGTAACAATTAATTTGCAACCTTGTTTTGCTAAATTATCAATACCTTGATTATTGAGGCCGTGAGATTCTTTCAGGCGATTGGGAATATAGTAAACTAACTGAGTCTTTTGTGTAAAAAATTGCCCTAATCCATCCCAAAGTACAGATGTAGCGGTAATCCCATCAGCATCAAAGTCTCCCCAGATGGCAATTTTTTCTTTGGCGTTATATGCTTGTTGCAATCGGGCGATCGCTAAGTGCATTTCTTGCCCAAACTCAAAGGGACTCGCTGGTTGATAAGCTTTATAGTTGATAAAAGCTGTTAATTGTTGATTATCTTTAATTCCCCGTTGCCACAATAATTGCGCTGCATACATTCCACTTGATAGGGGTGTATGCTGTCTCACCGCTTGGATAAACCACTCCGGGGGTTGTTCGCTTGCTGCTATAGTCCACTGCTGTTGTTCTGGCATGATTAAATCGGGGATTGATCCTCTGTTGTTTGAGATTCACCTACTAGGGGATTAAGAATTACTTCATTAGCGACGCTATCAGCTTTGCGGGCGCGAATTGCTGGACGCGATCGCTTGTAACCGGCTCTTTCAGCTTTTTGGTGTTCATAATCAATCAATCTGCCATAATATTCATGTTTGCTCAAATTCATCGACAAGAAAATATGCTGGCGAGTATTGCCAAAACCTTTACGGTTAAAAAACTTTAAGGCTGAAGTATTGGTGGGATCGGTGTCTACCAGCATGAACCGCGCTCCATCTTCAATCATTCGGGCGACGACTTTATCCACCAACTTGTCTGCTACACCCCGACGCTGAAACTTCGGACTCACACCTAGCCATAGAATATATCCATAAGTCCAGGATGCTTTGGTGATGATGGTTCCCAAAATGAATCCTGCTAATTCTCCGTCTGTTTCGGCTACGAGGCAATATTCAGGATCGGTGTTGTAAAGTCCAATCACCTCCCATTCATCCCAGGTGCGGTATAAATAAGGGTATAAATCGCTAGTAAATAACCCTTCTCCCAAGTGATAAACGGGAGCAATGTCATCAATTCCTAATTCGCGCACATAAATCGCTTCTGTTTCGTCAAAGCTTGACATAAATTTAGAAGTTGTGATTTTTTATATAGATGAGATGCTTCCTAAATTTTAGCGAGATAAACAAAACATTTATTTAAGAAAATTTATTTTACCAGCTAACACCACGATATGAAGTTTGGGCAACAAGGGATTAAAGAAATGTCAATGAGACATAAAGCATTTCTCTTTGATTACGATATATTTATTCAAGAATTAGCTGATATTTTAGAAAATGCCCTTGCTATTAACCAAGGGAACGAATTGATTAGTTTTATCGAAAATAACCTTTCATCCCTTAAAGATCCTGATGAAGGCGAACCTTTAGATTCTTCATGGAAAGAAATCATAGAGACAGAGGATATAAGTCAGTATGGTGATTTTGCAATTACCAAATATTATAATCCTCAATGTGATATTGGACTTGGCTATGATTGGTTGCTTCTCTATAATATGCTATTCAATGAACTGGATAAAGATGTATCTCCATTGTTAGGGAAAGTTTTCGGCATTTCAGGAAATTATTTCGATCCTGGCAAAATGGGATCGTATTTCCAATCTCTTGAGCAAGTTAATAAGAACTGGGAATTGCTTAATTTATTATTGAACGAAAAAAACGAACATTTACCGAGTCTAGTTCTTACAATGAAAATGCTTTCAAATGCTTTAGATTTACAAAAAGGACTTTATATTACTTTTTAAGTTTCCATGAGATACAGGATAAAATCAAAGGGAGACTTCTTGAATGCTGTCAAAATTTGGCAATGAGTCTTTCACTGCCTCTTCATTAACTTCTATGCGATCGCGATCGCACCTTTTGGCAAACTGACAATAATCGCAAGTTTTTCTACCCTCCACAACTTGAGGAAACTGCTGGTTATTTTGGTAATCTTCCAGCCAATGGGTTAACTGACTTAACAGTTGATTAAGTTTCTTTGCTATTTGTGTGTGTTGAGCAGTATTGTAATTAAATTTAATATTTTGCGGTTTGCCCTCCGATTGGACGAACCAATAAGTCATGGAAATATTTTCTGGCAAATAGTCGCTAGTTTCTGCCAATACATACAGATAAAGGCGTGTTTGCCAGTTGGATTCTAACTTGCGTTTATTGGGTGGTTTCGGATAAGTTTTCCAGTCGAGAATTTGCGCTTGTTGGTTATCTGCAATCAATAAATCATAGACAACCGTCAGCAAATAATCCTGAACTTGCAGAGTTCGGTAGTGTTCGCTCTCACGGAAAGTTTGATTATCAGATGCAGCCGTTAAAATTTCTGGGGCTGCATCGGCAAAAGCTAGCATCCAGCTTTGCAGTTTAGCATCCGCTTGCAGAAAACTATCAATTGGCAAACCCATTTCTCGCTGCTGCATAAGCAAGTGAAAACGACTACCCAAAGTTTGCCGTTCTTCTTGTTCGGGATTTGAGGGCGAATTGAGTTTTTCGAGATAGGTATGTTGAAATTTACGGGGACAAACTTCTAGTAAGTTGAGTTGTCCTTGAGAGAGTCGCAGTAGTTGAGTCGGAGTTAACAGCATTCTTCTATTTTAGAAGTTATTTGAGAAACCGTTAACTCTTTCATAATTGGAATGATGAGGAAACTACAGCTTTGCAAAAACTGTTGAGCAGTTGGGTGGCATAATTGAAGCGATCGAAAAATTTACAACTCCTGTGAGTGACAGTATTCGTCACTGCTTATACTTGCGTAAGGTTGCAGCCACACCAGTCAATTTTCCCCGCGCTGTTGGTGTACCCACTCAAAAGCGGCTTTAGAAGAAATCAAGAGATAGGAATCTCAATTATAAATTCTGTACCTGTTCCTAAAACGGAATTACAACTCAGTTTACCACCGTGGGTTTTTTCGACAATTTGCCGGGCGATCGCTAATCCTAATCCTGTACCTTTACCGACAGATTTAGTAGTAAATAAATGGTCAAATACTTTTTGTTTGACTTCTTCACTCATCCCTTTAGCATTATCACTAATTGAGATTTTTATCTGATTATTTTCGACAAAGGTTTTCACAGTAATTTTATTGAGATTGGCTTGATTTTCCTGAAAAATATACCCTTTGTTTGCTTCGTCTAAAGCATCAATAGCATTGGCTAAGATATTCATAAATACCTGATTTAACTGCCCAGGAAAACATTCTACCGGAGGTAAATCACCGTAATTAATGACAACTTCGATTGCTGGACGTTGTTCATTGGCATTGAGACGATGTTTGAGAATTAAAATGGTACTATCAATGCCTTCATGTAGGTTAAAAGATAGTTTATTGTCGCTATCACCACGAGAGAAAGTACGAAGACTTTTACTGATCGATGTGATGCGATCGCCTCCTTCTTTCATGGCGCGAATTAGTTTCGGTAAATCTTCTCGAATGTAATTTAGATCGACGGCTTCCAGTTCATCTTCAATTTCCGCATCAGGTTGCGGGAGTTTCCGTCCATAGAGATCGATAATACCTAACAAATCATTAAAATAATCTTGTATTGCATTGACATTGCCAACAATGCTACCGATGGGATTATTGATTTCGTGGGCAACCCCAGCGACCAAATTACCGAGGGCAGACATTTTTTCGTTTTGAATCAATTGCAGTTGTGAAGCTTCTAGTTCTGCTGCTTTTTGGGCGACTTGTGATGCGAGGGTTTTGGTGAGGTGAGACAGTTGCAAATGGGTACTGACTCGTGCCAGAACCTCTTTTTCATAGAAGGGTTTAACTATATAATCTACGGCTCCTAGTTCCAATGCCTTAACTTTGCTGTCACTATCGGAAAGAGCAGTCATAAAAATGATGGGAATATGGCAGGTGCGGTCATTGGCTTTCAACCGTCGGCAAGTTTCAAATCCATCGATTCCAGGCATCATCACATCTAATAAAATCAGGTCGGGGAGGCGGCGTTCGACCTGTTGTAGTGCGCGATCGCCACTGGTGGCTATAGCTATATCAAAGCCCGCATCACTCAGGGTCTCTGAAACTACCTCTAGGTTGGTAGGCGTATCATCAACAATTAAAACTAAACCTGTGATGGTAGATATTGACGCTGCGTACATAAATATAGTAAGCCTTAGTCGCTGAAGTTGGGAAAGTGTTGATAGCTGAAAGCCTTATAGCTACTGGGTTCATCCTCAGTGCTAGTAGCAGATATTTAAAAGCAGCAGCACAGGCGGTGCGCCACCCACTCCTCATGTTTTTAAGCAAGATACTGCTGAATGAATTGTTCAAGTTGCTCGCTTTGAAATTGTTTAGCAAGTTGGACGATCTTCTGAGTGAAAGGTTGGTATTGATGGCTCTCTTGCTCCAGTTGTTCTGCTGCTGCGATCAGCTTCTTCAATCGCCCCTCTTGCACGAGTTCTAACCAAGCCTGGAGATCCGCTAGGGGGGGTGGAATGAATTCTGTTGGTTGCGGCTCATCTGCCGATCGATCGGGAATGTCTTCCGTTTTCCAAGTGAGTTGGAGATGTTTTTCCAGCAGTCTGAACAAATCATTCACTTGCACTGGTTTGGCGAGGAAATCATCGCCACCAGCATCAATACTCATTTGTTGATCGATTTGCGCGACGGAGGCAGAAGAGACAATAACTTTGAGCGATTGCAGTTGTTCCTGTTCCCGAATATTTCGCAACATCTCAAAACCATCCATCCCAGGCATCGCTAAGTCAGTAATGATTAAATTGGGGAGATGTTGCTGGAGTTGGTCTAAGCCAGCTTGTCCATGTTCTGCTTCGACGATCGTGAACCCTAGAGGCTCTAGCAGATTCAGCAAGACGGCGCGATTTTCCCAGCGATCGTCTACGACTAAAATATGGCGCTGTGGGCCTTCGTAGCCAATGATGTTACCCACAGATGCGGTCTGCTGTTGACTCCAGTCACTTGCTAAGGGCAGGACGATCTCGAAAAAGAACTCGCTACCAACACCAAATTGACTCTTGACCTGAATCTGTCCACCCATTAACTGTACAAGCTGTTGGCTAATGGCTAAACCTAGCCCTGTGCCTTCTACTTTGCGCTTCTGCTCCCCTACTTGTTCAAAGGTTTGGAAGAGTTTGTTGATATCTGGTGGTGCAATCCCCACACCAGTATCGGCGATGGTAAAGCACAGTTGAGCCGTGCTGCATCTACGCCCGTCGTAGACATCGGACTCCAGCCCAATTCGTTGAACTCGTAAGGTAACACTACCGCGATCGGTAAACTTAATGGCGTTACCGAGGAGGTTAATCAATACTTGGCGCAGACGTTTTTCATCGGCGCTGATACCCACAGGTAAATCAGCATCAGGTTCGTAGTGAAACTCAATGCCTTTCTGCTGCGCCCGAATATGGCAAATTTCCACAACACCTTGCAAGAAAGACGGCAAGTGAAAAGCTTGGGAGGCAAGTTCGAGTTTACGAGCTTCGATTTTTGACAAATCCAAAATATCATTGATCAGTGTTAGCAGATGAGAGCCACACTGCTGGATGATGTAGACTCCCTGACGTTCTTTGTCAGGTAAGGCTTTGGAGCGTCCTAGAATTTGGGCATAGCCGAGAATGCCATTCAACGGTGTGCGGAGTTCGTGGCTCATGTTGGCAAGAAATTCACTCTTGGCACTGTTGGCGCTGTCAGCAATTTCTTTGGCTGCATCTGCTAAGGCTTTTGATTGTTTCAGTTGGTCTTGTTCAGCAGATTGGACATAGACCAACACCCCAATCAGTGTCCCCGCCAAGGCTAAGACTGCCAGAGCAATGCTATCTAGGAGTTTTAGTTGAGATTCAATATTTTCACGGGGAATGACGAGTGCTACTGACCAGTTAGCTTCTTTTAGAGGGAGAAACGCAACATATTTTTTAGTTTTGTCAATAGTTACTAATTCAATACCTTGTTGCCGATTTACCATCTTTTTAGCGATCGCCGCTAAACCTGGATCTGCGGCCTCAACCAATTTCATCCCAGGCTTTTCAATCGTGGTCATGAAGGCGGGGTTAGGATGTACGATCGCTTGTCCGACGGAGTTGAGCGTAAAAGCATAGCTATTCTTGCCGTATCTTAGTGTATCTGTGACATAATTGATGCGATCGACAGCAACATTTCCATGCACGACACCGATGGGAGGACTCGATGGATTGCCATCTCTGCGAATAGGGGACGAGATGGCGACTGATGACACACCATTGGCTCTGGCAATCATGGGATCGCCAACATAAACATATCCAGCAATCGACCTTTGAAACCAGCGGCGATCTGTGACATTTCCCCGCTTACTGTTCGGTACTGTACTCTCTCGCCATCCATCTGGCGTGGTTAAAGCAAAGAGTGAAAAATCTTCAATTCGCTGGTGTTCCGCCTTCAAGTAATTACTGGCGATCGACCAATCTACTGAGCGCACTACGTCTGTGTTTGCCAACATCTCAACTCTAACTTTGAGAATTGCTAACCAGCGATCAATTTCATCTCGGCTCTGTTTCACCTCTGACAGAACTTGATTCTTGAGATTGGCTAGCATGATACTTCGCACGGTCTGATAGCTGAAATAAGCGCCTACAACTACAAATAAAGTAGTGCCACCCACAATTACCTTAGCTAACAGGCGGCGCGAAGGTTTACCAGAGTTTGTACTGAAGGATGAGGGTGAATCACCCACAGGTTTTTTCGCTGATTGGGAAGATTGCCAGAACGAGAGGGCGGACATAGGCATCTATGATTCAACATTGATAATTTATGATGCCCGTTTTTTAAGGAAGATTACCAAGATGAGTTTACCTAACTGTAGCGACCTGCAATCAAGACATTTACTGGCATATCTCATCGATAATAGGCCCCAAAAAGTAATGACTGTTGTCACCACGCTGAGGTAATCTTCAGACACGATCTGTGTAGGAACCTTGCGGCAGTAATATCTCCAGTTGCGACGACTTTTTCCTGCATCCCACCATTGGGGGTTAGTCAGAATTATCCGCACTTTCTGAAGGTCTGCGCTGTGACTGATCGGCGATCGCTTAAAAACTCTCAGAGCCGATAGACCTTATGAAAAAATGAATATTACTGGCGTGACAGGGTTAACATCGGCACAGATAAATACTCTCAAAGCCTTGGGAGCCGTAGAGGAATCGAATAAATAAAAGGTAAAAGAATGAATTTTTGCCTTTTTCCTTCATCCTTTTACCTTTTTTATGTACCTGATGCTTACTTCATGTTAGCCCTTGCGTCCTTAACTGCGGCAAAGAAAAATAATCCGGTGAGTGGAATGCTCAATGCGAGGATAATCGCCGTGACTTGGAAACCCAAATCTGGTTGTCCGTAACTGAGTTCAAAAATCGAACCGACAGCTGCGATCGCACTTACACAAGAACCACCCAGAAATAAACCGCTTTTTGGAGTTAAATACACTACTCGCCCCCTATGCTATTGGTTTCACCGCTTGATACGAGAAGCCATTCTTAGATAGCTCCTGGGCTAAAGTCAAGGAGTTTTCCACACGGTCTACAAATACCACGCCGTTAAGGTGATCCATCTCGTGCTGAATGCAGCGTCCCAGCAAGTCATTAGCCTTTAATGTCCGGGGACGACCATACTCGTCCTTATAGGCAATTTCCACGACTTCGGGGCGCTTTACGTCTAGATATACATTGGGGATACTCAAGCATCCTTCTTGGGCAACAGAGATTTCGCGGCTTACTTGTTTAATGGTGGGGTTAATCAACACCAAAGGCAGATTAGCTGCATTTTCTGGTTCTAGGTCGATGACGATTAGTTGTTTGTGAATTCCGACTTGGGGGGCAGCCAAACCAATGCCATCTTTGCTGTACATAGTTTGCAGCATTTCGCGCACCATCTGGCGAAGTTCGTTATCTACTTTAGAAATCCGTTTTGCAGTTTGACGCAACACGCGATCGCCTAAATAATGAAGCTCCAAAGGTGGATTTTTTAACTTTTTTTTCTCTACAGCAATTTCAGAAGGCATGAGTCTCAATGGCTAGTGGTGAAAATTCGTACTATTTTCATTCTATCAATTTAGTGAGTGGGGAATTGGGAATTGGGAATTGGGCATTATGAATTACGAATTACGTTAGCGAAGCGGGGCGTAGCCCATTACGAATTATGTTTAAGTCTTTTACCAAACTAGACTATCTGCTTAAAGAAACTTTCCTCGGTTTATTGCGGGGAGGTTGGATGAATTGGGCAGCCGTAAGTACTGTGACGGTGTTACTGTTTTTATTTGGTTTGAGCTTACAAACCTCTTGGCAAGTTGAAAAACTCCTCTATCAGTTTGGTAGCCAGCTAGAAGTATCAGTTTATCTTGAACCGGATACGCGGGTCGAAAACATTGAGCCACTGATCGCCAAAATGCCGGAGGTTGCGGCGATACAAAGCGTTACCAAAGAACAGGCTTGGACTAAATTAGTTAAGGAAATGAGAATTTCTGATATTGAGGGCGCTACCCAGCAGCTAGGTGAGAATCCTTTGGTTGATGAGATGAAGGTGAAAGCGCGTAATTCTCAAGTTGTACCAACTTTAGCAACGCAACTGGCTAAGTTGCCGGGAGTTGAGACAGTGGAATATATCGATGAAGCAGTTAAACGCATTGCCCAGTTGCACCGGGGATTGAACTGGATTACTTTAACAATTACGATTATTCTGACCTTAACAGCGATCGCAGTGACTACAACCACAATTCGGCTGATTGTCATGGCACGACGACAGGAAATTGAAATTATGCAACTGGTGGGAGCAACCTCAGCTTGGATTTACCTGCCGTTTATTTTACAAGGAATTGCTTTTGGTTTAGTTGGTGGTGCGATCGCTTGGAGTTTCATTTCTGTGATTCAACAGTTTATCGGTAAGCTACTAGCCAATCAACCTGAGTTTATCCAAGTTATTACCAACGGAGTACAACTCACTCCAGCCCAAATTTTACTATTACCCTTGATTCTCTTGAGTTTCGGTGCAGCTGTAGGATTAATGGGAAGCTTATTTGCTGTCCGATGTTTTGCTAAAGGATAGTCATTGGTCATTTGTCCTTTGTGATTTGTCCTTTGAACTTGGAATTTTCAAAATTTTAAAATAACAACTGAAGTTTTGTATTGAACGAATATGAGATTAAACTTACAGGCTAATCAAATGACCAATAACCAATGACAAAGGACAAAATAGTTATGAAATCACAATGGGAATGTTTTTTGCAAAATCTCGGTATATGGGAAGGTTCATTTACTAATTTTTCTCCCCAAGGTACGCTTCTGAACGATACTTCTAGTCGTCTTTCGCTGGAGAGTTTGAACAATAATCAGACAGTCCGCCTAACTCTAAGTCGTTCGGGAAAGGATGATGTAATCAGAGAATTTAGTTCTGTAGGAGGAGGTCTGCTATTTTTTGAAAATGGTTCATTTTCTGAAGGTTTAATTCAGCTAGGGCCATTTTCCGAATTCGGTGGAGAACTCGCTTTTGTTCGTGAAAATCGCCGCTTACGTTTGGTGCAACTGTTTGATAAAAACGGTCATCTAAATGGACTAACTCTTATTCGAGAACATTTAGCCGGAACTCCAGCAGCAGAACGTCCACCCTTGGAGATAAATGATTTATTGGGAGAATGGCGAGGACAAGCAGTGACAATCTATCGAGATTTGCGTTCCCCTAATATTTACTCTACAACTCTGAAAATACAACTTGATGATGCTGGGCGATTAATTCAAAGTACTTCTTTTGGGGAACGTACAATTACCTCAACTGCTACCATTAAAGGTTCCATCGTTCTCTTTGACCAAGATCCAGAAAAGCAGGTACAAGTATTATTGTTGCCTGATGGTGCTTCTGCAACTTCTCCCCTCAAGGTGCAGTTACGTCAACCCTTATTCTTGGAAGCGGGTTGGTTAATCCAGCCAAACCTTCGCCAGAGGATGATTCGCAGCTATAACGAGAAAGGCGAATGGGTTAGTTTGACGTTAGTTACTGAAGAAAAAGTGTAAAAAACTTTTATAGACCTCTTGCAAGAACTGCCTCCTTCAAGAAATGTTCTTAGGTAGTTGCACAGTGAACAAAGTCCCTTTGCCTAGTTCAGAGGCGACATGGATAGTTCCTGCGTGCCCTTCTACAATCCGCTGGGATAGATGTAGTCCTAAACCACTACCTGAGCGTTTATGTTTGCCTTGGCGAAATCGCTCGAAAATTGTTGCCCGATCTTCGGGCGCAATCCCATATCCTGTATCTTCTACCTCAATCGTTACCGAATCTTGATTTCCTGAATGAGGTGATGTTTCAAAAATGCGGATTGTTATGCCTCCTGTATCTGTAAATTTGATGGCATTTGCGATCAAATTATTTAGTACTCGCCGTAATTCCAAGCGATCGCCCATAATAACAGCAGCATTATTACCGAGTGATTCTATTTTACTAGTGTCTATTGTTAAAGTTAAACCTCTTTCGCTAGTTAGAGGACTTAGTTCGCCGACTACTTCTTGAGATATCTCACGTAAATCGCATTCCTCCCAATTCAACGTTTTTTTACCTGCTTCAAAGCGATAGACTTCTAACAGAGTGTTTACCATTTCCATCAAATTTTGGTTACTGCGAATCATAACTGCGATCGCTTGTTTCATTTCCGGCGAAATTTTGCAGAATATTTCCATCTCAAACAAATTCAACATGCGATCGGCGGCCACTAGGGGAGTTCGCAAATCATGAGTCAGACGAGAAACAAAGTCTTCTCGTTGGCGGGCCATTCTTTGTTGTTCGTCGAGACTCTGCTTGAGACGTAAGAGCGATCGCACCCTTGCCAGTAGTTCATCAGTATCAAATGGTTTGCGAATAAAATCGTCAGCACCAACATCTAAACCTTCGACAACGCTGGATTCGTGAAAGGCAGTAATCAGCAGAATTGGAATATAAGAGAGTGCAGGGTTCTGCCGAATCCGACGGGTGACTTCATAACCATCCATTCCCGGCATCATCACATCTAACAGAATCAGATCGGGTGGAGATTGTTCAACTTGCTGCAAAGCTTTTATTCCATCTGAAGCCAAATCAATTTCATACCCCTCACTTTCTAAAATTGCTTGAACCAAAATAAGATTATCTCGAATGTCGTCAACTGCGAGGATACGATAAATTTTATTATTTTCAACTACAGACATGATTAATCAACTTTTATTATTTTTTGGAAGTAATTTATATTTTAAATTTAGGATATCCTATTGGTGCTTCCCTAGGTTCAGAAGATGATTGATGGGAATTTTTAGGAGAGTAAAAATTCCCCTCATCATCTTGTGAATTTGGGGAATTAGCGGTTACATTCGTCAATTTGATTTGACGCGGCAATTCAATTTTAAATACTGAACCCATGCCCACTTTGCTCTCAAGAAAAATTTTGCCGCCCATCATTCGTACCAGTGAATCTACAATTGCTAAACCCAGTCCTGTACCTTGATATTTGCGAGTGATAGTTTGATCGACTTGTCGAAATGCTTCAAAAATACGTTTAAAATCTCTGGATGCTATGCCAATCCCTGTATCCCGAACAATAATTGCTACTCTCTTTTCTGGTAGTTCCTTAACCTCAACCCAAATCTCACCAGACTCTGTAAACTTAATGGCGTTGGAAAGCAGATTAATTAAAATTTGTTTTATCCGCACAGGATCGTTAAATACCGAAGGATTTTGCAAATGGTTTTGCACTAACAATGAGAGATTTTTGGCATCAGCTAGAGAACGCATTTCATTTACAGCCTGATTTACGATCTTTGATACATCAAATATTTCCGCCTTCAAGTCTAATCGTCCTACCTCCAGCTTGGAAAAGTCGAGAACTTCATTGAGTAGCATCAGTAAATGCTTCCCATTATTCAAGATGCGCTCAACCATATCTGCTTGCTGGTGAGTTAGTTGACCGAACTTAGGACGCAGCAGTATTTGCGAAAAACCAATAATCGCGTTCATCGGCGTTCTGAGTTCGTGAGACATCGTTGCCAAAAAATGTGATTTTAACCGCGATGTCTCCAATAGCTTGAAGTTTTGCATTTGAATATGTTGCTGTTGTCTCTCCAATTCCTGATTCTTACGAATGAGTTCCTCTTTTGCCAAAGTTGCTTGCATTTCAGCCCGATAAATCCGAATCGCACTCCTCAAAACCTGTGCCAAGTTTTCTGGGGATATCCTAGACTTAGAAAGATAGTCTGTAGCACCAGCTTTGATTAATTCCCCAGTAATTTGTTCATCTCCTTGACCAGTTAAAACTACTAAAGGAACTTGAATTTCCGAATAACGTAGCTGTTGAATCAAGGTTAGTCCATCCTGGAGTGGTAAGCGATAATCGAGGAAAACACAATCATAAGCAGTAGTGCTTAAGGCAGAAAATGCATCATTGCTATCACTGACTTCAGACAGTTCCATTTGAACACCTGCTTCAGTCAAAGCGCTACGGACTGCCATCCTGTCTACTTCGTCATCATCTACAACCAAAATTTTCAGTGTCTCTTCCATCGGTTTTTATTTTTGCCGCCAGACAGATATTGATATATATCATTTCCCTTTTGAGATTATCCAACTAAATAATATAAGATTTTCGGATATCTAAAATCTGTAACTTGATTGACTAAGGCATTTTGCACAATATCCAATACTTGTTGGGTGCTGCTATTATCTTGACGGAAAGGTTAAAGGCTTCAAGACATATTCAGCTAGATTTTAGTTTCCAGCTTTCACTCGCTATTGAACTTGATTTGAGATAGTCATCACAACTACAGGAGTTGCTCTCAATTGCGGGTCAGAACCTAATTCTTGGGGAAATTTGATACCGCCCATCTTTGGCATCTTCAAATCTTTTCGCAAAACCAAGTGTTGCTCGACGGTAACTTTGGGAGGCTGTCTGCGATCGCCGCGTAATATAAAAAGTGAACCGGGTTAATAATATTAACTTTATTGAATGTCTGCTTGACATTCATCACATCAACTTCTTTATCCTCCACTAGTAGTATGTTAATCACTCTTTCGGGCATTTCCTTGGGTTAAATTGAGTCTGTTGTATCCTCAATCTGGTTAATTTACCAGAGGATTGAAATTAAACTCCTCCCAAATGACCAATGGCTTCCAAAAAAGTTAGCAATCAACAAACCGAAAACTTTTGCTCTGAAGACAAAGGATTAAGCCGATTAAAGTAAAATAAAATACTTTACTCAGCTTAAAACAATTCTAAATGAGTCAGCTAGCGACCGTCGTCACCCATTGGTGAGAGTTGCAGACCATTATCGTGTACCATAAGCCTGAACAGTTTTAACCATTAGATTGGTTAGATTCAGATAAAACTGGTTTGTGAATTTTAAGTAATCCTCCCTCCTGGAGTTTCGACCATTTTCTGAGCGATCGCGAGTCCTGTGTTATTATTCTCCTGGCGATCGCAGTCTCCCACTGTTCGCAAAATTACCAAGACCTCGATCAAATTTAAACGCCGTCTGATTCCCTTGTATAAGGTAAGGATGCCCATTAGCTCCATCAAGCCGATGAATCTAAAGGATTGGTTCAAAACCCCTCGAAACTTTGTTCATCTTTTTGTAAGTAAACTTTGACCCGTTGTAAATTGTCTATTTTCCTAAGCTTTTTCAAAACTTTATAGAAGATAATAGTAATTAACTAATAAAACATGGCAACTGAAAGCTGAATTTTGAACAAGGGGGGATAAGTTTGGCATTCGTCTCAATATTTCATACTTTTTATCCAAGTATCTATATATCTTCAGCTAGATATGTCTTCTATCTAAATATTCAAAAATAGGAAATTTATTATTTCTACCGATGGATGCAGACTGGTTTAAAGATCATCTATCTTGAGTTTGGGAAAATAATAGATAGCAACTTACAAAAGGTAATATTTTGAAAGATGCAAACAGCGTCAGAGCGAGTGTAACTATGAATGAAATTAGCATTATTTTAATTGAAGATCATGACTTAACGCGAATGGGGCTACGGGCTGCATTACAGTCTCACAGCGCTTTGAAAGTAATTGGTGAAGCAGCAAATGCTACTCAAGGGTTAAAACTTTTGGAAACGGCAAAGCCAGATGTGGCTGTTGTAGACATCGGTTTACCTGATATGGATGGCATTGAACTAACCCGTAAATTCAAACGCCAGCAAGCTGAAAGCGGGCAAACGTCAACAAAGATTCTGATCCTGACGATGGATCATACAGAGGATGCTGTACTTGCAGCTTTCGCTGCGGGTGCTGATTCTTATTACATGAAAGAAACAAGCATCAGTAAATTAACTGAGGCGATTCAAGCAACTCACGGCGGTAACTCTTGGATCGATCCGGCAATTGCCAATGTGGTATTGCGGAAGATGCGGCAAGGTATTCCTGGAGAAAGCCAAGGTTCTGACAAGCCGAAGACTGTAAAAATTGAGGCGCTGGCATCAGAATACGAGCAAGTTTTGGAAACATATCCCCTAACTCAACGGGAATTGGAAATTCTAGAGTTGATTGTAGCTGGATGTAGCAATGGTCAAATTGCCGAGAAACTCTATATTACAGTTGGTACTGTCAAGACTCATGTTCGTAATATTCTAAATAAATTATGTGCTGATGACCGTACCCAAGCTGCTGTAAGGGCTTTACGTTCTGGGTTGGTAGCATGAGGAATGCTGATTATAGATTGGGGAGATGAAGGAGATTAACTACTAAATAGCCCTTCAACCCAATCGTTCTTGCAAGCAATCAGCAATCCTTCTTGCTGCTCCCGATTTTCCCATGCGTCGCCCACCATTTTCGGCAATAATCTGCAAAATATCAGGATCTTTGAATAGAGACTGGACAACTTTCGCTACTTCTGTCGGCTGCTCAATTAAAATCAAAGATGAGCCTAAAAGACGACTTTGAGCTTCAGCAAAGGCGGGATTATATTGTGGGCCATTACCGGGAAAAGCGATCGCAGGTTTCCCCAAACCGATAAACTGTTCTGTGGCTGTACCTGCCATTGCGATCGCTAAATCTCCCAAATGCAAGCAATCATTATAAGCTTTTTGTGTCAGCACAATATATGCATTTCTTTGCTTAAATGTCAAGAGATTTGGATCGGGAAGTTTGATTGGACATGCTGATTGAATTTGCCAGCCTTGGGATTGCACGCTTTGGGATAAAATATTAGAGTCTAAACCAGGAGCGATCGCACCTAAAAATACTACTGTGCTAGAAGTATAAAAGATTGAACCTCGCTCTTGGAAACTCGCCATCAACGCAGATACGGCAATCATAATTATTTCCCAGTTAGTATATGCCTCTGGCGGACGGGAACCAGGCAGAAGAGTCACCACAAAAGGTCGGACTCTTTCTTGCTGTTGGGCATTCTCGCTATAAAATTGTTGGCGTGAAAACGTGGGTTCCAGACCATCCATCATGGGATTACCCAAATCAAAAGCGGGAATTGGCCATTGTTTTAATGTTTCGGTCGTCAGCGCATCTCTAGGGAACACCGCCTGACAACGGCGACGACTCATCAACCAACGTTCCCAAGGATGGTAAACTGAACCAGAAAAGTTTTCCCAACGTGCGTCTTTAGATTTACGTGGCAACAATCCAGCTTCATCCCGCACATAATATTCAGATTTTGCCGTACCCACAAAAGCATAATTAGTGCCACTAAAAGTTGCAAATAACAGGGGGACAATATCTCCCACAGCTAAAATCGCTCTTTTATAACCTAATTTTTTTTGAGAACTCACCCATCGGCGGACAGATTTTATCTGGCTGAGAGTAAGTTGTAATAAACCACCTCGGACATCTCGCGCTAATTGGCGGCCATCCATATAAATAAAGCCGCCAGAAGGCATAGTCAGTACTGAACCGATAAAGGGGATATCTAACTGTTCGTAAGCACGTCCTTCACCCACCAGAGGTAAAGCAAATATCTCTGGTGGGTTTGGTTGTCGTTGGAGTTCTTGCAAAATCCGAACTGCAATTAAATCTTCGCCATGACCATTACTTAATACAAGTAACCGTAAAGGAGAAGTTGCAGTTTGGGAGTTAGAAGCTAAAGATAAGCGAGATGCATTATTCATAGAAACAAAATATCAAAATTAACTGTCTGTTTGGGTAAGAGGTATAAAGGAAAATCGGCGAAGAAGCTGGAAGTTAGTATTATCGCTATTTCTTTACTTTTCTACAACTAACAGCAAATTCGGAAAGGATGTATTGTTTTAAATTCTTAAGACCTGCTTTTTAGTCAAGTATTTTAATCCAAAATCTAAAATCCAAAATTGATATAACTCCCAGTTAATTAGGTTAAATATTATGCGAGTTTCTGCTACTGCAATTTTTACTTTAGCTACTTTAGCTGCTGCCAATGTCACTCAGCAAGCAACGGCTGCGTCTACTAAAACTGTTACTCCAACGGCAAAAGCTGGTAACTTGGTAGTACCAATAATTGAAGACACTCCCACACGCATAGAGACAATTGCTTCCCCAGAAACTATAGTTGCACAACAATTTTCTCAAAATCCCATCGCAGTAAAAACAGGTGCAAGCAAAAATTCCCCAGTAATCTTAAACTCAGCAGTCATCCTCCCTATATCCTCCGCCTCCCCTACAGCCAAACCAACTCTCAAGCCGCTTGCTGAAAACAAAGTAGACAAGGCAAATTCTTCCGTACCACTCCCTTTTTCTCCCACTCCCTCCCTATCCCCCAAAACCCCTGCGACTGACAACACTTTAGTAGTTACAGCTACAGATGTCCAGGTAGTAGGAGCAAATCAAGAATTGCAGGATATCATTCGTAAAGTCATTAAAACTAAGGCTGGTGGAGAAACCAGTCAAAGCCAACTACAAAAAGATGTAGCGGCAATTTTGGATACAGGTTTATTTAGCAATGTCAGTGTGAATAGCTTTAGCACACAGGCTGGATTAAATGTAGTTTATCAAGTGCAACCGGTGATTGTGCGATCGCTGCAATTATCTGGTGCGAAAGTCCTTACCTACCAAGTAGCCCAACAACAGTTGCAATCTCAAATCGGAACCGCCATCAGTCCGGCTGGACTCCAGCAAGCAGTAGCACAAATTAATAAATGGTACGCCGACAATGGTTATAACTTAGCACGAGTGCTATCAATTAAACCCAGTTCTCAAGGCATTCTCACAGTGAATGTTGCTGAAGGCTTGGTGAGTGAGATCAAATTTCGTTTTGTCAACGACGAGGGTAAAACCGTTGATAGCAAGGGTAATCCTGTTGGGGGACGCACCAAACCAGATTTTCTGCAACAGCAACTCAAACTAAAACCTGGTCAAATTTTCCAACAAAATGTAGTTAAACAAGACATCCAACAGTTATATCAGACTGGTTTATTTGAAACTGTGAATGTCGCCTTAGAAGGAGATGCGACAAAACTTGATTTAGTCTATCAACTTAAAGAAACTGGGGCGCGTGGCGTTAACTTGGGCGGGAGTTATAATGCCGACCAGGGTTTGATAGGTACAATCAGCTATCAAGATCGGAATGTCGGCGGGATTAACGATACTTTAGGCTTGAATGTTGGTGTAAGTAGCCGAGACTTGCAGTTTAATAGCAAATTTGTCAGCCCCTATCGGACAACAAACCCCGATCGCTTGGGGTACACTATAAATGGTTTTCGGAATCGGGAACTTTCGGAAACCTTTGATGACAACATTAAGCTAGCTAACGGCGACACAGTGCGGGAAGGTAAAATTGGTGGAAGTGTCAGCTTACAGCGACCAATCGACGACTGGAATACCTCATTAGGATTAAACTATACCCGAACTAGTATTCGCGATCGCCAAGGTAATATTACCTCAACCGATGCTCAGGGTAATCCCCTCTCCGCAAGTGGAACAGGTATTGACGACCTAACTACCGTATCTTTCACCGCCACCAAAGACCAACGGGATAATCCCCTCAATCCAACTCAAGGTTCCGTTTTGAGTTTGAGTACAGAACAATCTATACCCATCGGTCAAGGAAATATTTCCCTAAATCGCCTCAAAGCCAATTACAGCCAATATTTACCAGTCCAATTATTTAACACCAAACAGCCACAAGTATTTGCAGTGAATCTGCAAGCTGGTACCGTCCTTGGAAATTTACCACCCTACGAAAGCTTTAACTTGGGTGGTTCCAATTCAGTGCGCGGTTACGATTCAGGCGATGTTGGAAGTGGTCGCAGTTATGTATTAGCTTCCGCAGAATATCGTTTTCCCGTCTTACCAATCGTCGGGGGTGTATTATTTGCTGACTTTGCTTCTGACTTAGGCTCAGGTGATACTGTATTAGGAGATCCTGCCGGTGTACGAGGCAAACCAGGTTATGGTTTTGGTTATGGGGCTGGAGTGCGCTTAAATTCACCACTAGGCTTAATTCGGGCTGATTATGGCATTAATGACCAGGGAGAAAGCAAAGTGCATTTAGGCATAGGTCAGCGATTTTAACCGGATTTATCACAAAAACTGAAAAAAGAGCAGTCGAAACTATCCGTTCGCTTAATTTATGCACTAACGTTGAAACTATGTCCAAGAGGATGTTTTAAAAGTGGTTGGCTGTAATTTGAGGCACTTATCGATCCTCCCAACACCCCTTAAAAAGGGGGGCAAAAACCTCTCAAAGTCCTCCTTTTTTAGGAGGATTTAGGAGGATCTAAAACTTTGAATATCCGCAAGAGGACTTTTGAAACATCCTCTCAAATTTGTTTATTCCATATATTGATGTAACTCAATTTTAGCCCGATTAATGGGAGCGATCGCACCTACAAAGCCAGAGCGAATGGAATTCGCGGCTACACAAACAAAGTCCGCCTCCGCGGACTAAGAGAAAATTAAGATTTTTAACCCACGAAGGTGGGTTTTGCCTCGTGTAGACGCGGTTTCTAACCGCCCCTTTTAACTAAAGGACTTCCAACAAATAAATTACCCAATCTTGTGGGGTGGGCATCTTGCCCGCCTTTGTATATGGGCGCTCATGTTGCCCACCCCACAAGAAGTAGTTGAGTATTTTTTTATTTGGAAGTCCCTAATTCTGTAACTTCTTAAGTTCTGCATCTGTAAACGGATTCTTCCCCGCCCGTAAATCTTTCACCCAGCGCTGCCGTTGTGCTTTACTATCTTTATTCTGAGTCTGGGCGATATATGCTTCAAAGTCTGTAATTGCCCCTTGGGTGTCGCCTGTCAGCGCCCTAGCCAAGCCACGGCTATCGCGAATGTTGCCATTTTCAGGTGCAAGTGCAACGGCTTTATCACAGGCTGGTAACACATCAACGGCTTGTTTTTGTAGACTCCCGTCCCAGCATAGTCTATTCCAAGAATCAGCAGGAATTTCGACTTTTGGATCGAGCTTGAGAGCTTCGGTATAAGCTGCTAGCGCTTCCTTAAACTTTTTCTCTTGTAAGAGACTGTTTGATTCATCAACTAAGATTTTAGCCTTACGTTTGTTGACAAACTCTTGTACTTTCACCTTGGAATATAATTTTAAATTAGCATCCCACTGCTGTGCTTTGCCAAACTTTTCCACAGCACTATTAATATCCTCATTTCGCCCTAACTTCTCACCTTGGATGACTAACACTGTCGCCCCTTGCGCCAACCGCGATGGAGTTTGGCACGATTGCAACTCTTCTAACACTTCTGGATGGGCAATGAGGTAATCATTCAGCAAATTGCAACCACTGAATAATAAATTATCTAAATCCAAATCCCATAAAATTATTGTTTTGTCATCACTAGCAGAAGCTAACTGTTGTCCATTGGGGCTGTAGGCGACGCTATTGACCCTACTGCTATGACCAGTCAGGGATTTGAGGAGTTTACCACTGCTGACATCCCAGATTTTGATCGTGTTGTCATCATTAGCAGAAGCTAACTGTTGTCCATTGGGGCTGTAGGCGACGCTATTGACCCTACTGCTATGACCAGTCAGGGTTTTGAGGAGTTGACCACTGCTGACATCCCAGATTTTGATCGTGTTGTCATCACTAGCAGAAGCTAACTGTTGTCCATTGGGGCTGTAGGCGACGCTATTGACCCCATAGCTATGACCAGTTAGGGAATTGAGGAGTTGACCACTGCTAACATCCCAGATTTTGATGGTGTTGTCATCACTAGCAGAAGCTAACTGTTGTCCATTGGGGCTGTAGACGACGCTTCTGACGTAACTGCTATGACCCTTGAGGGGTTTGAGGAGTTTACCACTGTTGACATCCCAGATTTTGATGGTGTTGTCATCATTAGCAGAAGCTAACTGTTGTCCATTGGGGCTGTAGGCGACGCTAAAGACGTAACCGCTATGACCATTACCAGTCATGGATTTGAGGAGTTTGCCACTGCTGACATCCCAGATTTTGATCGTGTTGTCATTACTAGCAGAAGCTAACTGTTGTCCATTGGGGCTGTAGGCGACGCTTATGACGTAACCGGGATGACCATTACCAGTCATGGATTTGAAGAGTTTGCCACTGCTGACATCCCAGATTTTGATGGTCTTGTCATCATTACCAGAAGCTAACTGTTGTCCATTGGGGCTGTAGGCGACGCTAAAGACCCTATCGCTATGACCAGTCATGGATTTGAGGGGTTTGCTACTGCTGACATCCCAGATTTTGATGGTGCTGTCATAACTAGCGGAAGCTAACTGTTGTCCATTGGGGCTGTAGGCGACGCTAAAGACGTAACCGCTATGACCAGTCAGGGAATTGAGGAGTTTACCACCGCTGACATCCCAGATTTTGATGGTCTTGTCATCACTAGCAGAAGCTAACTGTTGTCCATTGGGGCTGTAGGCGACGCTAAAGACCCTATCGCTATGACCAGTCAGGGTTTTGAGGGGTTTAGTACTGCTGACATCCCAGATTTTGATGGTCTTGTCAGCACTAGCAGAAGCTAACTGTTGTCCATTGCGGCTGTAGGCGACACTCCAGACGTAACCGCTATGATCGCGGAGGGTTTTGAGGGGTTTAGTACTGCTGACATCCCAGATTTTGATGGTGTTGTCAAAACTAGCAGAAGCTAACTGTTGTCCATTGGGGCTGTAGGCGACGCTTGTGACCGAACCCGTATGACCCTTGAGGATTTTGAGGAGTTTACCACTGCTGACATCCCAGATTTTGATGGTGCTGTCATAATTAGCAGAAGCTAACTGTTGTCCATTGGGACTGTAGGCGACGCTATAGCCCCAATCGCGACCTTTGAGGGTTTTGAGGAGTTTACCACTGCTAACATCCCAGATTTTGATGGTGTTGTCTTCACTAGTGGAAGCTAACTGTTGTCCATTGGGGCTGTATGCGACGCTAAAGACCAAACGGCTATGACCCTTGAAGGTTTTGAGGAGTTTACCACTACTGACCTCCCAGATTTTGATGGTGTAGTCTTCACTAGCAGAAGCTAACTGTTGTCCATTGGGGCTGTAGGCGACGCTTCTGACCGGACTGCTATGACCTTCTAAGGTATTTACCTCTATGGCGCGGTTTTCTTTCTTCTCGTTGGGCTTTAAGTAAACCGCTTGCCGTAAAGTTGCCACAGTTTGCATTCGGGTATCGCTTCTTTCTAGTGCCGAAGGTGTGCGTTTGAGTTTTTCACTTGCCTTTAAAGCTGCGATTAAAGCCTCTGGATGTTGTCCAGAGGCAAAAAACGCTTCTGAAGAGTTATTAATAGCGTTAATTTCATTCATATCGGCTTGTTTTTTTTGCTCATTTGCCTCATTTGCCGATCGCCATGATAAACCTGCCAACCCAGCGAATACTAATACTGCGGCGACGGAACCAAAAAGGGCACGTTTGAGAAAGTTATTCAGTTTCGCGTCACTCACTTTTCTTTGTTCTCGTTCCTTTTGCAGTTCCGCCATCACCTGCTTTAACTTCGGTTCCTGCTGCTGGCGGATAAAGGCGGCGATGTAGTCGTGTACAAGTTGATAACGGTCAGCCGGGTTTTCTGGTAGCAAAACCACCAAGCCAGATTGGACAAAAATCTCTAACACTAAATCTAATTTACTGATTTCAGAAGCGTGTTCCACCCTAGTTTTCGATCCCCCCGCCTGCGGCGACCCCCTTAAAAAGGGGGTTGAAGAAATTAAGCCCCCCTTTTTAAGGGGGGTTGGGGGGATCTCCGAGAAGTACGGCAACAAATCGCGTTCCAACTCAGCGCGAGTCTTTAACGGGCGAGTTCCTTTTTCATCCGTCAGCAAATACAGTAATACTTCTGCTGCTTGCTGATTCTCAACGCCGCAATCATTAACAACTTCATCCAAATAACGCTTAACCAATTCGTCCTTAGTGCCACGCTGCCGATATTCTGCCAGAGTTGTAATATTCTCCGTTTGCAGTTGCGCCCCCACAACTTGTAACTCAATGGGACGCACTTCACCCAATTCCCCGGCTAAATCTTGCACCAGTTGTTCAACTAAAGCAGGTTCTAAATGAAAACTAGTATTTTCAGTTAAACGGTGAATAATTGACTTCGTATCAGCAGGTGAGAAATTCCCCAACTTGTAAAGCACATTATTACTGAGAATGTCATTGCCAATAATCTTCAGGCTGGACAAATCATTGCACTCCAGCAAGTAATGAATGTAATCCACCCGCAGCGATAAGATAACTTTCACCGATAGAACATTCAGACACTCTCCCAAAAACTCAAAGAATTGCTTCCTTTGTGCAGGTTCGGTGTAAACAAAGAAAAATTCTTCAAATTGATCGAAAATTAGCACCGTCCGCAGGTTGCGCTGTTCGTTTTCGCGTAGTTGAGTGATTAGAAACTTTGTAGAGACGCGATTCATCGCGTCTGCACTAGGGCGTGAAGAAGAAGAAAGAAGTAAGGAGTGGGTATTTTGAATATCAAAGGTCGAAGTTCCGAGTTCTGAAGTCGAAGTTCCGAGTTCTGAGGTCGAAGTTCCGAGTTCTGAGGCTGAAGTTCCGAGTTCTGAGGTCGAAGTTCCGAGTTCTGAGGTCGAAGTTCCGAGTTCTGACTCTCGCCATTCAGGAAAGACGCGATTCATCGCGTCTCTACAAACTCCCCACTCCTCACTTTTTCCCAAAAGCCTGCCTAATTCTTCTACCCAGTTGGTGTAAACACGCATTACTACCGGCATATAATCTTGAACACCGATCGCTTTATCCTTTAAAGCTGGTATCAGTCCCGCATTCACCAGGGAACTTTTGCCGACACCCGATTGCCCATGAATTACTATCAACTTATAATCAGGGCGACCCATGCGTTCAATCAAACGTTCTACATCCAATAGGCGACCAGATGCAGCAATTTCTGGGGCAATGTTTCCTTGGGGAGAGTTTGAGCGCAATGTCTCTACAAGCGCCTGTTTTGTAGCTTCTAACCTACCCGCACCAATAAAAGCCCGCAAACCAAATTGCTGTTCAATAGAACGCCGTCGCTGTTTGATTTTGTATGCTTTGAGATATTCTTTCTGTTCAAAATAAATCTGCTGTAAAAAACGGAGAATATCCAAATAAAGCCTGACATCTTCTAGGGGATTACCCACATCTCTAGCAGTTTCTAAGCTGAGATTTGCCTGTTGAATTTGACCCAAATGGTATTGAGAACGACCTAAAATAAACTGATATAAACTCAAATCTTTTGATTTAAAATCTCTTGCGGAAATCTCCGATACAACCCCTGATATACTCGCTGATTCCACATTGGGAATAGCGGCAAAAATTTTCAAGGCTTGCTGAACAAGCTGATTTGCTTCAACCCAGTTTCTTTTAGCCAAAGCCACCTCAGCTAAAAAACCGTAATCTTTGGCTAATTCCCTTAGCTGGTTATTAGTTTGATGTACTACTAAAGCTTGTTCTGCAAGACTCTGCAAAATTTCCCATTTTTGCAAGTCTCGCAAAATATCACCGAATTTAACTACTGCATTAGCAATTAAATCTGGACTTCTCAACCGGCTAATAAAATTTATATCCTCTTGGACATAATGCCAAGTTGCTTGCCAATCAGGATGATTAATATCTTGATGTTTAAAAGCTTTGAGATAATAACAAAAACCGATTTCACCGAGGATTTTTATCTGACGTTCTAAATTATTACTTTGCTGCCAAAGCTCTAAAGCTTTGTGATAATGCTGTAGCGCCAAATCTTTTTGATTAGTTATCTGTTTGAGAAAACCTAATAAAGATTCTAAATTAGCTTGAAGTTCTAAATTATAAACATCTGGCTGATTGAGTAAATATCTTTGCGCTGCTTCTAACTCATTTTCCAGCTTGACATATACATCTACGCTAAATTTTAAGCGATCGCTAAACCAAGAATTAGCCGTTTCGGTGACAAAATCTACTAATTCTTGTGTTGATATCTCAAAATTTCTCGTAGTTGCCCAACTTTCCAAATCTGGCGCAAGCTGTATTAGTTGCTTATAGATTTCATCGTCAATCCACAACACTAAGGGAAAAGCAAAATTCTTGCGAAACTCTTCCCGCACCTGATTCGCAGAAGTTAACATCACAGATAAATTCTGCACTGATTCCAAACCCACAACCATTACACAAGCTGGTATCTCTTCGCCAAATTCTTCCTGAATCGCAGTATAAAGAGTTTTGCGAGATTGCTGCACCGCCAATACACGAATTTCGACTTGACAAATTTCTTGCAGTCTGGAGATTAAGCGATCGCGCAAGCTACCATAATTACACCGTGCCAATATCAGCTTAAACTGTCCCACAGAGGATTCGATCGCCCAAGCTAATTGTTTCAGAGAGCGTTGGCGTAGCCCGTCGTAGACATCGTTGTTTACATGGTCATCTTCTGGTGGTTGCTGTGAACTCATAAGCTTATGTGTTTAGTTCGTAGTAAGCACTTTAGTGCTTTCAAAGATAGGAAATAATAAGCACTAAAGTGCTTACTACAAACTTAATTCCCTGGCTTCTGCCAAAATGGGATTAACATCAAACCAAGACTCGCCACCATCGCGGTATTCAAATACAAACCGACTGCGGATCAGTTTTTGATATCCGTGGTCATCACTCACCTTTTTCCTTTCCTTGACATGACGTAACAATTGCCACTCATCATCAGAAATTGGCAACATGATTTCATTCCGGCGAGAACGAATAACTTGCTCTAAGGTGTCACGGGTGAGGGGAAGACTCATTTCTTCCATAATCCAGGTATTCAACAGCCTCAGCACGTCCCGCACATGACCACCGCTGATTTTACATAACCGTTCTAGGCTAGCCGCACTATCAAAAATCTCGGTAATTTTATTTAAACGCTCTTCTGGTGTGATGTCAGGAAAAGCTCTTGCTAGTACCATCTGCTGCATCAGTGCCATTCCCTGTAAATGAACACTGCCATCAGTCTTTTGTACAGGAACCATTGGTAACACCTTGGGATCTTCTGGGAAACGCTGAGTCAGCATTCCGTAATCGTTGGAAAACTTCAATGACAAGGGCATGGTATAGATGAGATGACAATTAAGCTTAGTCAAAAACTCACCTTGATCGACAAATAGATATTCTTGCTGCGGACGACCCCAAGGTTTGACACGATTATCTATGCGGTCAAGATTATCGACAATTACCACCAGACCATTTTTACCCTGCTGTTTGAGTTTAGCGATCGCAGGTTCCAATAATTCTTGATTAATCGCTTCTAGCAGTTTAGTTTTTTGTGGTGCTAAATACTGATTGAGTTTTTCTCGCAGCGTTGGGTCATTTTTCATCTTGCTAGTGATTTCACCAATGCCCACAGACAGAGAAAGCTTATCTTTTTCAGAGGTTACACCAAAATCGCCGACATTAGGAACCTTAACTTTTACCCCCGTCACCTCGGAGTTTAAGACTTTCCAAGCACCTTGCAGCAACTCGTTAAATTTGTTAGGTGGCTCCAGAGTAATTTTATCCAAACTTTGACTCACCCGCCGAGCGATCGCTAGCAGCACATCAGCAATATCAACATCGGTCATTTCCAGGTCGTCACTGGACTCAAAATAGACCACTTGGAAGCCTAATTTTTCCAGTTCTGCCTGTAACCGTAATAGTTCAGTCGATTTTCCACAACCAATATGCCCAGTAAATAAAGTGCAAGTGGGTTCATTGGGCTTAAAAAAAGTAATTTTCTGCTTCAGCTTGCCCAGAATATCACCACCCCGAACTGAAGAAAAATCTATATAATACTTGCCATCAGAACTATTGTTAACAAACAGAGTTCTGCTGGGGTCGGTAGCCTGATAAAATTCCCGTAAATCTATGGACATAACGCTGGTAGTGCAATTATCTCGTATTGTCCTAGATATTCTTGTTCAAAATACAAATTTTTAATTTATTAATGCCCAATGCCCAATGACAAAATGATTTTACTAAATCCCGGCCCCGTAAATTTAAGCGATCGCGTCAGAAATGCCCTGTTACGTCCCGATTTGTGTCATCGGGAAGTAGAATTTTCCCAACTTCAAAGCAGAATCCGCGAACAATTACTTCAAGTGTACGGTCTTGGAAGCGATCGCTGGGCAGGAGTTCTCCTCACTGGTTCTGGTACTGCCGCAATGGAAGCAACGATCAGCAGTTTAGTACCCAGAAATGGGAAATTACTAGTAATTGAAAACGGTGTCTACGGCGAACGACTATCCAAAATCGCCAAAATCCACGAAATCAATTACATCACACTTTCCCATCCTTGGAATGCCGAAATAGATATCAACGCTTTAGTCAAGCTTTTAGATGAAAACACCGATATCACCCACCTGGCTGTTGTCCATCACGAAACTACCACCGGTCGCCTCAATAATTTGCTAGAACTTGCGCCAATTTGTCAAGAACGCCAGATCAAAATATTAGTAGATGGTGTCAGCAGCTTTGGTGCAGAGGAACTAAATTTTGCAGATTGGGGAATTACTGCTTGCGCTGCAACAGCCAATAAATGTTTGCATGGGGTTCCTGGAGTGTCCTTTGTCATCCTGCAACGGGATGCACTACCAGTAGACACAATTCCCCGCACTTTATATTTAGATTTAGGAACTTATTGCCAGCAGCAAGACCGAGGCGGTACACCTTTTACGCAATCAGTACAGACATTTTATGCCTTAACAGAAGCTTTGCAAGAAATGACCGAAGCAGGGGGTTGGCGTGCCAGACACAGCCATTACAACCAACTTGCCAGCCTAGTCAGAGACGGATTAGCCTCAATAGGAATTAAACCCCTACTTCCTCTTGGCAGTTCATCCGTTGTCTTGAATGCCTACTACTTACCCGATGGTTTCAGCTATGAGGAATTTCACGACCAACTCAAAGCACAAAACTATATCATTTATTCTGGACAGGGAAATTTAGCCCAATCTATCTTCCGAGTATCAACAATGGGAGCTATTACCCAAGCTGACATGGAACGTTTTATTGTTGTTGTTAAACAAATTATTCGTAATTCGTAATATTCACAGAAGGGATAACGTTGAAAAAGAATTCAGAATTCAGAATATTTTACTTAGGGACTTCCAAATAAAAAAATATCCCAAATTTTCTTGTGGGATGGGCATCTTGCCCGTACTAATATTGGGATGGGCATCTTGCCCATCCCACAAAATGGATAATTTATTTCTTGGAAAGCCCTTACGCATAACTTAACGCAAACTCGCTTTTCGCATCGCTATCCGCCACTTGGACTTCAATTCATTCTGTTAGCGGATAGCTAAGGTTTAGCCGATTCTGATTCCTGACTCCTGAATTCTTCTTTCTATTAGTTTTGATCCAAGCGCAGTACTGCCATAAAAGCTTCCTGGGGTACATCCACAGTACCTACAGATTTCATCCGCTTTTTACCTTTTGCTTGCTTCTGCAAAAGTTTCTTCTTCCGACTGATATCACCACCGTAGCACTTGGCAAGCACATCTTTCCGCAAAGCAGGGATATGTTCGCTGGCGATAACTTTACTACCAATAGATGCCTGAATTGGGACTTTGAATTGATGGCGGGGAATTAGTTCCTTGAGTTTTTCTGCCATTGCCCGCCCGACGTTGTAAGCTTTATCTCGATGGACAATCATCGCCAAGGAATCCACAGGATCGCCGTTAATCATGATATCCAACTTCACCAGAGGATTCTCACGGTAGCCAATGATGTGATATTCCATACTGGCATAGCCGCGCGATCGCGATTTCATTTGATCGAAAAAGTCAGTCACAACTTCCGCCAAGGGTAGCTCATAAGTAAGTGTGGTTCGTCCTTGAGTGAGATATTTCATATCTTTGAAGATGCCACGGCGATTTTGTGACAACTCCATCAAGCTGCCAACATAAGTTTCCGGCGTAATCATCTCTACTTGGACGTAGGGTTCTTCAATTCTTTCGCGATCGTTGGGCGAAGGCAAGCGACTAGGATTATCGATGTACAGTTCCTCTCCTTTGAGAGTAATCACCTTATAAACCACCGAGGGGGCCGTAATGATCAAATCGAGGTTATACTCTCGCTCTAGGCGTTCCTGGACAATTTCCATGTGCAGCAAACCTAAAAACCCGCAACGGAAGCCAAACCCCATCGCGCTGGAAGTTTCTGGTTCGTAGTGCAACGCTGCATCGTTAAGTTCCAGCTTTTCCAAGGCTTCCCGCAAATCTTCAAATTGATCGGCATCAATGGGGAACATCCCGCAAAAAACCATCGGGTTTGCTTCTGCGTAGCCTGGTAATGGTGACTCCGCTTTCGCCTTACTGAGGGTAATTGTGTCTCCTACCCGTGCATCAGCTACGGCTCTAATTGACGCTCCCAAATAGCCTACTTCCCCAGCGTGCAGTTCTTCAACTTGCTTTTGAGTCGGAGAAAGGACACCCAATTCATCAATTTCAAAT
Source organism: Nostoc sp. 'Peltigera membranacea cyanobiont' 213 (assembly GCF_002245975.1). Lineage (NCBI taxonomy): Bacteria > Bacillati > Cyanobacteriota > Cyanophyceae > Nostocales > Nostocaceae > Nostoc > Nostoc sp. 'Peltigera membranacea cyanobiont' 213. Next base: position 29,566 of record NZ_NOLI01000056.1, read on the forward strand.
TCTTTACCGGATGCCATTAAATGGATGCGATCGCCTTTTTTGACAGTGCCATCCATCACCCGGAAATACACAATCACTCCCCGGTAACTGTCGTAATAACTATCAAATATTAACGCTCGTAAGCGTTCATTTATGGTATTTGGCGGTGGCGGTATCCGCTCGACAACTGCTTCTAAAATCTCATTAATACCAATTCCTTCTTTAGCAGAAGCCAAAATTGCACCACTGCAATCTAAACCGATAATTTCTTCAATTTCGCCAATTACCCGTTCTGGTTCAGCCCCAGGCAAATCAATTTTATTCAAAACCGGGATAATTTCCAGGTTACTCTCTAACGCTAAATATACATTAGCCAAAGTTTGCGCCTCCACACCTTGGGACGCATCTACTACCAATAGCGCTCCTTCACAAGCAACAAGAGAGCGAGAAACTTCATAAGAGAAATCCACGTGTCCCGGAGTATCAATCAAGTTCAGCACATACTGCTGACCATCTTTCGCTGTGTAATTCATCCGGGCAGCTTGCAGCTTAATCGTAATGCCGCGCTCCCTTTCCAGATCCATGTTGTCGAGAAACTGTTCCTTCATCTGTCGGTCTTCAACAGTGCCAGTAGCTTGTAGCAAGCGATCGGCGAGGGTTGATTTCCCGTGGTCGATGTGAGCAATAATACAAAAATTGCGAATGCGAACTGCGGGAACGTCAGTCATATACTATCTTTGCCTTAGCAGCAACCAAAGTTAAAAGAGCAATTTACTTAATGTATTTTAATGCTTTCTTAGCCAATTAGTGGGGATTGGGGACTGGGGACTAGGGACTGGGGATTGGGAAGATTTGGATGGGGATTCAGACCCAAACCAAATCTTAAAAGAATTTATTTCCCGGTACCCAGTACCCAATCCCCAGTACCCAGTACCCAATCCCCAATGCCCCTCTTCACCCTATCTTTAACTTTCGATCTAAATAGGTGGACTTTTAAGAATATTATGAAAGTCTATTTGTCGCTGCTAGTATTCAACATCTGGGAGCGTACAATAAATGTAAATAACTACATGTAGGGATCATGTAAGTATCTTGGACAATTGCGACCCGTAATTACCCAAGATCGCTTATTTATCGGCAAAAATTCTAGAGCCATTGTCTAGTCAGTTATATGAAAAATGCGATTTGAAACTTAAAGCTGTTACTTTGGTGCTATTTTGGGGAACTATTTAACTGTCCCCTTGAAGATTTTTCAGTAAATTAGCCCAAATGATGAATATAACTACTTTACAAAGCTTTAGACAAAACCAATTCACAGTATATCAAACCTATGAATATGCAAGAGAGAACTACCGAAGCGGAAAACACACGAGCCGATAAGGTAGAAATTGCTGTCCGCCTGGATTCCGAGTTACTAGAGCAAATTCAGCATCTCACCAACGATCCAAGTAAAGTGATTGAGGTAGCAATTCGCCAGTGGTTGCGCGGTGAAATCCTCAGAGATGACGAACTGACGCGCACCCCTGTGCGTACCCCCGTTCCTCCTCGAGGTGAATGGAACGATTGATGCCATCATTCATCAGTCAATGCAAGTTAAAAAAGGTGAAGTTTGCCAACCCGGATTTCAAAACATTAAGAAATACATAATCAAAAATAAAAAAGCTGTAAAAATTTATGCAAAAATTTGAGCAGCTTTAGTAAAATCACGGTCGGATACCCTTTGTCTATCCAACTCAATTAATGACTATTACTGCCAATTCCCAATTGCCAAATGTATTTTCCCAAAATCTGGAATCTATTACCAGTAAGACTGATGGCTCATTACCAGCTCTAGGAGCCGAGTTGGTATATACGCAAGACGGGGCAGGGCGCTATCTGACCTTTTGTTGGCAGCACAGCGAACTCCTGGGGTTAAATACCGAAAAAATAGTTGACGAGCTGAACCAGACCCAAACCTTTGTCCCGGTGGATAAGGTTAATTATTTGGAACGATTGCACCGAATTTTGACAAATTTGGTGCCAGAAAGGTTTCAGTGTTGGTTTAGCTACCACCAGGAATTATTTGAGTTGGACTTAGTTATAAGTCCGATTATGCCGAGTTTAGGAACAACTGCCACTACAGTTTTAGTGATGGGACGGTTAGTGCAAGCAACGCTGAACAAAAAACAAGCGCGTGTAGCATCCAAAACGCCCACACAAATAGAGTTGGCTTTACGATCGCAGCAACACCAAAAACTGGTAAATCGCATTACCAGAAATATCCGCAGGACATTGGATTTAGATATAATTTGGCAGCAAACAGTTGACAGTTTGGGGAAAGCACTGCGGCTAGAGCGCTGTATTATTTGTCCTTATCAACCCTCTAGCTCAAAAGTAAAAGTTAAGGCTGAGTATCGCCAGCCAGAACTCAAATCAATGCTTGGCTCAGAAATAGATATAGCTTCTGAGCCTGCTTTTACTCAGGCTTTGACAACCCTAGAACCAGTTGTGATGGAAGTCGCTGGATACAAGGAGTCTGGGCGGCAGAAAACTTTGGTGGTTGCAACTTGCTATCAAGACCAAGCGAATGGATTGGTTGCCTTGAATTGGCAGGATGAATGTTACACATTAACAGAATCGGAATTAGAACTAGCAAAAGAAGCAGCAGATCAATTAGGAACTGCGATCGCTCATGCTACTTTATATAAAGAATTAGAAGTCGCGCGTCAAAGAGCCGAAGAAGCTTCCCGCCTCAAAAGCGAGTTTCTGGCTAATGTATCCCATGAAATTCGTACCCCCCTCAACGGTATGATTGGCTTTTTAAAGCTGATTTTGGAAGGGATGGCAGATGACCCAGAAGAACAAAACCAATTTTTGTCAGAAGCTCATAGTTTATCGATACATCTCCTAAATATCATTAACGATATTTTGGACATTGCCAAAATCGAAGCTGGCAAAATGGAGCTAGCTTACGCTCCAGTCAAGCTAGATGAGCTATTCAACGATGTAGAAAGTTTCATGCGTCCCCAAGCAGAAATGAAAAACCTCAGCTTTTTGATGCAAATGCCTCCTACATCCGATGAAATTATAGTCCAAAGCAACTACCAACGATTGCTACAAGTGATGCTCAACTTGCTAGGTAATGCCATCAAATTTACCCATGAGGGCGGTGTCACCGTCAGCGCCGATTTAGTACTCAAAAAAACAAAGCCGAACTTTCAAGACCAGGAATTTCCTGGTATGGTGAAAGTCCGTGTGGCAGATACTGGCATTGGTGTTTCTCTAGACAAACAAGATAAACTGTTTCAATTATTCTCTCAGGTAGATGGCTCCCGCACTCGCCAGTATGGTGGCACAGGTTTAGGACTGGCAATATCCCAGAAGCTAGTGGAGGCTATGGGCGGCGAGGTACATTTTTATAGCTTGGGTGAAGGACTTGGCTCAACAGTTACATTCACCGTGCCACTATATCAACAACCAGTTATGGTTTCGTCTAATGATAGCGACTCTATAAATAGTGCTGAATGAGTCATTAGTCATTGGTCATTAGTAATACTAGGTTTTGGATTTTAAATTTTAAAGTTTTTTAGACAATTGTATAATTATGGGCTGGGTTGTGAAGAACAAAACACAACAAACACCTAAATGTTGGCTTTTGTTTTGCTCTACTCAAATTTGCGAAAAATAGATTTTTCACCCCTTTTACTTAAAATCCTGTCTTCCGTCAGACTGCAAAGCAGAACCTAAAAGCTAAAGTAAAGTAGGAGGCTCAGACGAAAACTCTGTTCCAGACAACATGAAAAATAAAATTTTGGATAATGGTTAACCAGTAACGGCGTATAGGGTACAGTAATCACCATTATTCAATGCCCCATTCCCCATTCCCAAACCTCCATTCCCAATGCCCATCATTAACTTAGCAGGTCTAAAACTATGGAACTCACAATTGACAACGTTGAAACAGTCTTAGATGAAATGCGCCCTTATCTCATGTCTGATGGCGGCAATGTGGAACTCGTAGAACTCGATGGGCCTGTTGTAAAACTGCGCCTGCAAGGTGCATGTGGTTCTTGTCCCAGTTCGGCAATGACCCTGAGAATGGGTATTGAACGTCGCTTAAAAGAAATGATTCCTGAAATTGCGGAAATTGAACAAGTAGTGTAGAGACTGGGGACTGGAGATTGGGGACTGGGGAAGAATGGATTTTTTCATTCATAATTTATCATTAATACCTAATCCCCATTTCCTAACCCCTAGTCACTCGCTATGCCCCATCCTCTGTACATCGCTTTTATCTGGCATCAACATCAGCCTCTGTACAAATCTCCTGGTAGTGGCGTTTCACTATCTGCAAGCCAGCAGTACCGTCTACCTTGGGTACGTTTACATGGGACTAAAGATTATTTAGATTTGGTATTGCTCTTAGAACGGTATCCTAAGTTACACCAAACTGTAAATTTAGTACCATCGCTGATATTACAACTCGAAGATTATATTGCTGGGACTGCTTTTGACCCTTATCTCACAGCCTGCTTGACACCGGATGAACAACTCACCCAGCAACAGCGCGAATTTATTATCCAACACTTTTTTGATGCCAATCACCATACGCTAATTGACCCCCATCCTCGCTATGCCGAGTTGTATCAGCAAAGGCAGGAGAAGGGGCAAGCTTGGTGTTTAGCAAATTGGGAATTGCCAGATTATGGTGATTTGCTAGCTTGGCACAATTTGGCTTGGATCGATCCTCTGTTTTGGGATGACCCGGAAATTGCGACTTGGTTAAAACAGGGTCGGAATTTTACTTTAAGCGATCGCCAGCGCATTTATTCCAAACAACGAGAAATTCTCAGCCGCATTATCCCTCAACATCGCAAAATGCAAGAGGCGGGGCAACTAGAAGTTACCACCACGCCTTACACTCACCCAATTTTACCCTTACTAGCTGATACTAACTCTGGTCGGGTAGCTGTGCCCAATATGACACTACCTCAGCAGCGCTTTCAGTGGGAAGAAGATATTCCCCGCCACTTGCGGAAAGCTTGGAACTTTTATCAAGACCGCTTTGGACAAATCCCTCGTGGTTTGTGGCCTTCGGAACAGTCAGTTAGCCCGACAATCCTTCCACACATTATTAACCAAGGATTTAAGTGGATATGCTCAGATGAAGCAGTCTTAGGGTGGACGCTGAAACACTTTTTTCATCGGGATGGGGCCGGGAATGTACAGCAGCCAGAACTGTTGTATCAACCCTATCGCCTGCAAACCGCAGAGGGTGATTTGTCAATTGTGTTTCGCGACCACAGATTATCAGATTTGATTGGCTTTACCTACAGTGCGATGCCAGCAAAGCAGGCAGCAGCAGATTTGGTGGGACATTTGCAAGCGATCGCAAAAATGCAAAGAGATAGTCAAAGCGATCGACCTTGGCTAGTTACCATTGCCTTAGATGGCGAGAATTGCTGGGAATTTTATCCCGAAGACGGCAAACCCTTCTTAGAAGCTTTGTATCAAAGTTTAAGCGATGAACCGCGCCTTAAACTCGTCACTGTTTCCGAATTTTTGGAAGAATTTCCTGCCACAGCCACTATTCCCGCAGGGCAACTACATAGTGGTTCTTGGGTGGATGGCAGTTTCACCACCTGGATTGGCGATCGCGCCAAAAATCGGGCTTGGGATTACTTGACAGAAGCTAGAGTTATGCTGGCAAGTCATCCCGAAGCGACGGAAGAAAACAACCCAGAAGCATGGGAAGCATTGTATGCCGCAGAGGGTTCAGACTGGTTTTGGTGGTTTGGTGCAGGACACTCTTCAAATCAAGATGCCATTTTTGACCAGTTATTTCGAGAACACCTATTTGGGATTTACAAAGCATTAAATGAACCTGTACCGCCCTATCTCAAGCAACCAGTGGAAATCCACGAAGCACAGACAAACCAGACCCCACAAGGATTTATCCATCCTGTCATTGATGGTAAGGGTGACGAGCAAGATTGGGACAAAGCTGGACGCATAGAAATCGGCGGGGCGCGGGGAACAATGCACAATAGCAGTGTCATCCAGCGACTTTGGTATGGGGTAGATCATCTCAATTTCTATTTGCGGCTGGACTTTAAAAGTGGCGCTACGCCAGGGCAGGATTTGCCAACAGAGTTGAATATACTGTGGTTTTATCCAGAAAAAACAATGGTTAATAGCCCGGTTCCCTTGGCAGATTTACCAGATGCAGCCCCACTTAATTACCTTTTTCACCATCTTCTGGAAGTTAACTTGCTCACGCAATCGATTCAGTTTCGGGAAGCTGGAGACAATTATCAATGGCAGCCCCGTTTCAGTCGCGCTCAAGTAGCCTTAAATAATTGTTTAGAATTAGCTGTCCCGTGGGCAGATTTGCAAGTTCCGCCAGATTATCCTCTGCGCTTGATTTTGGTGCTTGCAGATGAAGGGCGTTTTTGTAATTACTTGCCGGAAAATGCTTTGATTCCTATTGAGGTGCCTTAGAACTCAATACCGTTTTTAACTTCTTACCCTGTGCTATCTGCGTGTCTGCTAGTCAAATAAATTACTTTTAAACCGCAGAGGCGCAGAGAACGCAGAGACAAAAGAGATTTTTGGAGTTACTTTAAAAGCGCTAGTTCTACAGAGATTTATTTTTGCTTTTTAAATTTTTAACAGAAAAGTAGTGATGATTTAGCAAAGTTACAGTAAGATTACTGTTATCAAGAAATATTCGTCGTAAGATTAGAGACATTTCAGAGCAGATATTCTATACAAATGAATCGCTTTTCTCAGAAAATAACGAATTCTCAAGAGAGCATTTCACAGCAAAGTCAACTTGGTCAGATGTGTGGTTCCAAGAAGCTGTTTCGCGATCGCTATGAAATATTGCAAATTCTAGGTAGGGGTGGTTTTGGCATTACATTTTTAGCCAAAAATGCCGTATTACCAGGGAATCCTCTATGTGTCATTAAACAGCTTTGTCCGAAAGTGACTAGTCCCCAAAGTTGGCAAAAGGCATGTGCGCGTTTTGAAAAAGAAGCAAGAACTTTAGGTCAACTCGGTAGTCATTCGCAAATTCCCATGCTATTAGACTACTTTGAGTCCAATGGGGAGTTTTTTTTAATTCAAGAATACATACCGGGTTTGACTTTGGCCCAAGAAATGCGGCGAACTGGGCCTAAAAATGAAGCCTCAGTTAAACAGTTCTTACAAGAATTATTACCAGTATTACAGTATCTTCATAAACATCATGTGATTCATCGGGATATTAAGCCCCAAAATTTATTGCGGTGTGAGTACGATCGGCGGGTAGTGCTGATTGATTTTGGTGCGGTGAAAGAACAATTGGTTGATGCTTGTGAAAACTCTGCCAATCAAGCTATGAATACCAACTTTATTGGTACTAGAGGATTTGCGCCACCAGAACAATTTTCTCTGCGTCCGGTTTATGCCAGTGATATTTATGCACTAGGTGTAACTTGTATTTATATGTTGACCGCTAAAAGTCCTTTAGAATTTGATTATCACCCAAATACTGGTGAGATATGGTGGCAAAAAGAAGTAAGTATTACCGATAGTTTCGCCCAGATTTTAGGAAAAATGGTGAAGATGACCTTAGCCGATCGGTTTAAGGCTGCTGATGAAGTGATGAAAGCTTTAAGTTATGAAAGCTATTTGCCTACTTTAGCTAACTGTCTAACTACCCAAAAATTAAGTAATAAAAGTATTACACAATACGAAAACTCTAACGAAACTCCTGATGTGTACCTGCCACCTGTTGCCAGAACTGCTAGTGCTATTCGGAAATGGCGAGCAAGGCTTAAGTAAAGACGATGTTTTAAAGTTATTTGTGATGTCTCAAAGACTTATAGATCCGCCGAAATCTCTCGATAAATTGGGTGACTTCGAGTAGTTTTTGCCCCCTTTTTAGCTATGGTGTACTTTTCAAACAACCTTTTGTTACTTTAAGTATTGGCGATTTAAAATATCAAAAACAAATCTAGTAAGCATTGTGACTATATTTAATAGTCAGTAATGGTTAATTAATCGGGGTTTCACTTAATTACTTAGTCAATTGTTGCTTGTCAATATACAAGCAAAATTACTAGGGCTAGCAGTTCAAAAAAATATTTTTATTCAGATTATTATATAATCGGAAGAATAATTAATTTTATGGCTCTCGTAGTTTTCCACAGATCGGGAAGACTGACTACTATTTACAAACGCTAACTATATAAGTAATTCCCCAATCCCCAGAACAGGGTTTTCTACCACAAGTAAGCGAGAGTCAATTTTCTTAAGGGACAGTTCGGGGCAAACTTAGCCTAAGTTATCATGCAGTCGCGCCTGTCAGAGAATGATCTGCTGCTTAAATCCCGATTGCCCAAATCCCCTGAATCCCAATGGAAAGAAGTTTTGCCAAAGTTGTAGCACCCCGTTGGTGTCACTTTTAAGAAATCGCTTCCGTGTCATCCGAGTCCTTTCAGATGAGGGGGGATTTGGCAGAACCTATCTATCAGAAGATGTCGATAAACTCAATGAACGTTGTGTTATCAAGCAATTAGCTCCTAAGTTTCAAGGAACTTGGTCGCAAAAAAAGGCGATGGAGTTGTTTGCTGAAGAAGCACAGCGACTACAAGACCTGGGGGAACATCCCCAAATTCCGACTTTGATAGCTTACTTTGAGCAAGATGGCTGTCTATATTTAGTGCAGCAGTTTATCAATGGCGAGAATTTGTTAAAGGAGTTGCAACAGCGCAAGGGTTATAACGCCAGGGAAATTCAATCTATTTTGCTAGATTTATTGCCCATTCTAAAATTTATCCACGATCGCAAAGTCATTCATCGGGATATCAAGCCAGAGAATATTATCCGCCATAAAAGTGATGGGCGATTAAGTCTGATTGATTTTGGTTCTTCAAAGCAATTCACCGCAAAAGTTCAGCAGAAATCTGGCACATCCATTGGTTCACACGGTTATTCTCCCCTAGAACAAATTAGAGACGGTAAAGCTTTTCCCGCCAGTGACTTGTTCGGTTTGGGGGCTACCTGCTTTCATCTGCTAACAGGAAATTCGCCCTTTCAGTTATGGATGGAATCTGGGTACGCCTGGGTGAGTAATTGGCGAGAATATTTGCGGAGTCCGTTAAATCCTGAATTGGATTTTGTCATCGACAAGCTTTTGAAAAAAGATATCTATGAACGTTACCAGTCAGCCGAAGAAGTTCTTAGAGACTTGACTCCAAAACAACTCCTCGCATTACCACCAGTCGGTAAGTCATCTGGGAAAATACCACCAACGAAAGCCCCATATTTACCAAAAAGTTATCCCTTACTGAGAATTTTAATCTTGGTAAGTGCTTTCATTTTGTTGTTCGGATTCCAAGAATCTTGGTATAAACATTTTCGCCGGATTCAAACCAGTTTAGTCACCAAGCTAAGTCAGCATAATAATTCTGGCAAAAATGAAGCGCTTTTAGGTCAACCGCCAAAGATTACTTTGGGAAAGGTTTCCTTAGCTAATACCCTCCAAGGACATGAAAACTCAGTTTTATCCATCGCCATCAGCCCCGATGGTAAAACCATTGCCAGCAGTGGGGGCGATGGCACAATCAAACTTTGGAATCTCGCAACCGGAAAAGAAATCTCTTCACTCAACGCCTATTCTCAACAGGTAAATGCCGTAGCGATCAGCCCAGATGGCAAAACTCTGGTGAGTGGTAGTGATGACAGCACGATCAAAATTTGGAATTTAAGAACGCGAAAACAAATTCGCACTTTAGAGGGGCATTCTGACTCAGTTCATGCCCTAGCTATTAGTGCTGATAGCGAGACTCTGGTTAGTGGTAGTGATGATAACACCATCAAAATCTGGGATTTGGCAACAGGAGAGCAAATTCGGACACTGGTAGGGCATACATTCTGGGTGCGATCGGTAGCCATCAGCCCTGATGGTGTGATTCTTGCTAGCGGCAGTTTTGACAAGACGATCAAAATCTGGAATTTAACAAAAGGTTACTCAATCCGCACGCTGGAGGGAAATTATCAAACAGTAACATCAGTAGCGATTAGCCCAGATGGGAAAATTTTAGCCACTGCTAGCCGCGATCGCACCATCAAACTTTGGGATCTAGTTACAGGAAAAGAAATTCGCACACTAGCGGGACACGCCAACACAGTTACAACCGTAGCCTTCAGTGCCGATGGTAAAATGATTGCTAGTGGTAGCCGCGATCGCACCATCAAACTCTGGAATTCAGCCACAGGAGAGGAAATTCTCACATTGGCAGCGCACACCAACACCGTGACATCCGTAGCCTTCAGTCCTGATAGCAAGACCCTTGTCAGTGGTAGTGAGGACAACACCATTAAGATTTGGCAGTTGTCTCAGTGAAAATCTCTCCTCTGGTAGAGGATAATCAGAAGATAGTCAATCTATATTTACCGTTTTCCTGTGGATTTTTGGAAGTAACAACTATATAGTAAGTATCATCTTCAGGCAACCTAGCTCGGTCAATTAAGGCGCTGTACACTCCATTTTTGTCTTTGTCTTTATCTATAGCGATCGTCTTTCCTTGAGAATTTAGCAAAGCTACATAAGGAGAAAATTCTTCATCAACACTATCTACACGAATACTTATAAGCTGATTTTTTTTCCCTTGGAAATTAGAAACATTGTAAGCGCCTCCATTTTGTTTCAGGGTTGAGCTTTTGGCACTTAGTTGACCTGATTCATCTAAAGTATAGCTAGCTCTGTCATTCCTTAGAGCCAGACTATAGCGACCTATCTCTCCGGGATCTCGGCTAGTAACTGCAATCTTGTAAGTGCCGTTCATCGGCAGTCGTGCAAAAATGAAAGCATCATCCCCATCACCGCTTTTTTGCAAAGTCCCTTTTTTGACGATTACATTGTTATTAGGATCGTGCAGAAACAACAAAGGATTTAAACTCAAGTTATTCGTTCTACGTGTATCATTACTGCCAATCAGCCTAATTTGGACTAATTGATTTTCTCTACCTTCAAACTCATAGAAATGAAAATATCTACCTTCAGATTTAAAGTCATTCCTACTCAGAATGCCTAATGCGACATCTACAAAGTTAATCTTCTTATAAGTAGGTGTCACGGGCGAATAAACTGGCGAACTTCCACTTGTAGCTATATTAGAACCTGACTTGCGAACCCTCCCGGAGCCAGTATTAGAACGATTGCTATTCGAGTTAGAAACTCTATCTCCAGACGATCTAGATGCATTACTATTGGAACGATTAGAATTTGAATTAGAAGCCCTACGCCTAGATGGTCTAGAGGTATCATCATCTGAAGCGCTGGAAGTTTGCTGAGAATTTTCTGTAGTAGACGATGTTCGATTAGCCTGTATTGGTGACTCAACCGATGTCTTCTTTCTTGGAGATATTGACGCTTGAGAAGCCGGAAGTTGCTCAATTCCTTTTTCTACTGCTTCTGGTTGTCTTTCATCTGGTGATTTAGCAATTATCAAGTCTTGAGGATTTTGAGGTTTTGCCAAAGCACTTATAGGCAGCACATTACTTGCGATCAACAAACTACTACTCAAGGAACAAATTAAAATGTGATTTAATTTGCGGCGATAGTTTTTGGTTTCTAGTAGCATAATTACGCTCCTAACTTTGCTGATGATTTGGTCTTGACTAGATAGACAAATTTGAAGTCTAAAAGTTTATATTCCAATTTAGACTAATATATCGTGGTGAAAGTTTATCTACCTCTAACAAGGGCATTTTGCCCAATTTTTTTGAGATGGTAACTGGATTTTTGCCAAACTGTACTAGAGTGAATATCAATTTTGGAAGTATATACTGAGCTAAAAACTGAAATTGCGGCTTTTCGGATTGTTGCCAAGAAGCTGATATATTTTTGCTCAATTGAGCTAGATGTTGCCAGACTACGAAATCGGGAATTCATACCTTGAATTTACGCCAATCAATTCTTCAAAAGGCATCGTTCAATTACAACTTTTCTCAAGTTATTTAAATTGTTCAATACCTAATAAGGTAAGGGGATTGGGGATTTGTATAGTATGTCGGTGATATTTACTAACAACAGAGATTATACTGCATGACTTAAGATGAATATATACTCCCATTGAAATGGATTCCCAGTATGCTCTGTTGTGTGAATCCCGATTGCCAAAAACCCCTAAATCCTGATAAAAACAACTATTGCCACAGTTGTAGAGCGGAATTGATCCCCCTGCTGGGAGGTCGCTATCGTCCGACTCAGATGTTGTCAGATGAGGGCGGATTTGGTAGAACCTATTTGGCAGAAGATATACACAAGCTGAATGAATGCTGTGTCGTTAAGCAATTTGCCCCAAAAGTTCAGGGAACTGGGCCATTAACAAAGGCCATTGAGCTATTTAAACAAGAAGCAAGCCGACTACAAGAACTCGCAGAACATCCGCAAATACCAACTTTATTGGCTTATTTTGAGCAAAATGGCTATCTGTTTTTGGTACAGCAGTTTATCGATGGGCAAAACTTGCTTAAGGAATGGCAGATGCGGGGAAGCTATAGCGAAACAAAAATTCGCGAACTTTTGCTAGATTTATTGCCAGTTCTGGAGTTTATTCATCTGAAGGGAGTGATTCATCGGGATATCAAACCACAAAATATTATTCGCCGTCAAAGTGACGGGCGGTTAGTGCTAATTGATTTTGGAGCCTCCAAGCAGTTGGTGGCAACAGTGCAGACTAAGATGGGCACTGTTATTGGCTCACACGGTTACACTCCACTTGAACAGATGCAAGATGGAAAAGCTTACCCAGCTAGTGATTTATTCAGTTTGGGGGCGACTTGTTTTCATTTACTAACAGGGGTTCGCCCATCTAACCTGTGGATACAGGAGGGCTATAGTTGGGTAGGATCTTGGCGACAACATTTGAGCAGTCTCGGAAGGGAAAAGGTTTCTGTATCTATAGAGTTGGGTGAAGTTTTGGATAAGCTGTTGCAACGAGACATCCAAAAGCGTTACCAATCGGCTGATGAAGTCATAGCTGACTTGACACCTGGGCTACCACCTTCGTCATCAGTGCCCCCTACTATACTTTCAACAACATTTACAGCTACAGCAGCAAATCAAGAGCCAGTTTCACCAAAACTAAATAACACGCTAAAAAGTAAACTGCTATTAGGTTCTAGCATTTTGGTGTTGGGATTGGGAGGAGTTTGGTATTTCCAGAGTCCCCCCAATCAAAAAACTGAACCTTCTTTGCCTATTTCTCAGCCGATTCCGTCACCAAAAAGCGTCTCGGAAAATTATCTTCTGCCCAAACCCCTGAAGGGGCATTCCAGCGATGTCAATTCTGTAGCTTTCAGTCCTGATGGTACAACCCTTGCCAGTGCTAGTGATGATAAGACAATCAAGCTATGGAATCCGGTCAGTAAAGAGGAAATTCACACTTTAGAAGGACATTCCAATTGGATTTGGACTGTAGCCTTCAGTCCTGATAACAAGATCCTCGCCAGTGGTAGTGCGGATAAGACAATCAAACTGTGGAATGTGGAGACAGGAAAGTTAATTCGTACTTTAGAGGGAAATACTGATGGAGTGACTTCTGTAGCTTTCAGTCCTGATGGCAAAACTCTTGCCAGTGGCACTGCTAGTAAGGATATGAAAATCAAACTGTGGAATTTGAAGACAGGAAAGTTAATCCGCACATTACAGGGACATACTAATGGTGTTGGATCTGTGGCTTTTAGTCCTGATGGTAAAACTCTGGCCAGTGGTAGCTGGGACAAGACAATTAAATTATGGAATCTGAAGACAGGAAAATTAATCTGCACTTTGGCGGGAAATGCAGACTCAATTCTTTCAGTTGCTTTTGCCCCTGATGGTGCCACTCTTGCCAGTGGCAGTAAAGATAAAACAATTAAATTGTGGAATCTGAAGACAGAGAAGGAAATCCGCACCTTAAAGGGGCATAAAGATAAGGTTAATTCTGTCGCCTTTTTGCCAAGCAGCGTAAATCCGAATGGTGTAATCCTTGTCAGTGGCAGCAGTGACAAGACAATTAAACTGTGGAATCCGGTAACAGGAAAACAAATCCGCACTTTAGAGACGGGTTCTGGATATATTTATGCGATCGCCATTAGTCCAGATGGGCAAACTATTGCCGGTGGTGGAAGTGGTGAGAATATTCTTAAGCTTTGGCAGACGATTCACTAAAAATGATTCGGACTTCTGTTAGGGGATAGCTAAGGTTTAGCCCATTCTGACTTTTAAATTATTCTTCAATTTCCAGTTTTTGTATGTATATGTAATTGGTGAAAAATGGAAGATTCAGTATTTATTATATTTCTTTCCTTTGGGTTTATTTGGGTTTTGATGGGAGTTGTAGGTTGGATTGCGTTTCTAAAATCTGAGGGTGAAGAAATTAAGTTTGGTAAGTGGGGACTTATAGTTGCTATTCCAATCCTAATACCAATAATTTTTACTTTGATTATTGGTATTTTTTATCATAAGTAAATAAGCTAGTAGTTCACTTGTGAATTGCACCCCTGACCAAAATTACTGTACTTTCTACAGCAGAAAATCCTATTTGATTTCTGACTCAAGACTTATATGCCCAACTTCCCAGATAAATCAGGGATCTTATTGTTCACAAATGATTTATTTAGGATTGCTATGCAAAAGCACTCTCCTCAATTACAAATTACGTTGGCGAGTATTCGTTCGCTTTTAGCGTCTGTCTTCGACACGCGCAAGGGACGTAGAGAGCGTCATTACGAATTACGAATTACGAATTACGAATTACGAATTACGAATTACGAATTACGAATTACGAATTACGAATTACGACATTGATCGAAAAATCTCCAGAAATACTGCCGTCACCACCCAGCATTTGATCCACAATCAAACCATCATCTAGTTGTGTAATTAAATCTGGTAGCGATCCCGAACCTGGCTGGATCAGAAAATTAAATAATCCAGGAGTGGGATAGCTACCTAAACCAGGGCGAAAACCATTTCCAGTTGTGTCAGTACCCAGTTGGCGGCCAGTGGTGCGATCGCCATAAAAATTCTGTAAAGTACCATTTTGGATAAATACTAAAGATTTAGTCGGAGTGCCTTCATCATCAAAAGGGCAACTGTAAGGCCCGGCTTCTGGATCTTGGTAAAGGGTAAGACTGGGTGCAACTACTTGGCTCCCCAGGCGTTCTGCCCAGGGGGAAGCTACTTCTAAGACTAGCTTGCCATTCAAAGCTGCTTGCACAGTACCCCAAAGCATATCGGCAGCTTTAGAAGTGAACAAAATCGGGACACGACCAGTAGGGGGTGAGACATTTTCTTTGGCCCAAATTAACCGTTGTAAAATTTGGCTAGCTAATATCTTCGGGTGCAGTTTCCCCCGCTTGGTTTGACCATCAGAAACACTTAAAAAATCATCGCCCCGCACCCATTCTGCTGATACATAGCAGCTAAGGGTAGTATCGGTATAGTGACAATCTAAACCTTTAGTGTTGACTAGTCTGGTGGTTTCAATATCACATTCCCAGTCACCATTGCATACAACATCGGGATAGGCATCGCGGATGAGTGCGATCGCTTCCTTGCCCCAATCTACCAAAATCTCTACTGGTACAATTTTCCCTAAATCTTGGTAGAAGGGTTGAAAGTTAGAGCCTAATTCTACAGTTTCCGGTTCATTAAGTTGACTTAATGCCAGAGCTTTTTCCACCATCACTTCGGCTAAGACAGAACCGTAAGCCACCGTGAGTCCCGGACGACCGTTTCGCCAAAGTCGTAATGCTGTACCTTCAGATTGGTTGGTTTCTAGCTGTTTGAGTCGGTTTGCCTCAAAAAACACTGGACGAGAAAGCGATCGCGACTGATACACCTCAGCAGCTTCTGCTCCAGATTTTATAGCTAGTTCCAGCAACTGTTCGGCTAGTGTATCTTGTGACAAATTTTCAGAATCCATGACCCTTAGTGAATTGTGGATTTTGAACCGCATATCAACGCTGAAAGAGAAAGTGCGATCGCTAAAAGCCGGCGATCGGGCTTTCTGCTGATGGACGCAGATAACTATCCAAAAATCATCAGCGTTTCCCTACAGTTACGATTGAAAACCGCAGATCAACACTGATGGACGCAGTTAATTATCCCAAATCATTGTCATGTCTCAACGGATCTTGTCATTTGTCATTGGTTATTTGTCATTGGTCATTGGGCATGGTTATTCTCCTTTTCCCCCTTGTCTTGCTTGTCCCCCTTGTCCCTCTGCGACGGAATATTTTTTTACTTGGAAATCCCTAAGAGCGATCGCCT
>NZ_NOLI01000057.1:0-45809 GCF_002245975.1 Nostoc sp. 'Peltigera membranacea cyanobiont' 213
TTATATCACCGCTTCTTTAGTGAGTTGTTTTTGTTTCTCTACCGCAACTCGATTCGTTACGATGACTGGTTTGGAGTCATAATTTTTGCTTCTCGCAGTCTTGAACCTTCTTCCTCTTCGATTCACCGCGCTTTATTGGAAAGTGGTCAAGTCAGGCGGGTTTATCTGGATGAGTTGGGGGATTTGCGAGAACAACCTTTGGGATTGGGTTTGATGTTGCTGACAAATGTTACTTCTGAAACGGAAGCAGTGGAAGGGGCGCGGTTTTTGCTGGAGCAAGCACAGCAACAATCGGAGCAAGCGATAATTGATTTAATTACGACGATTATCGTCTACAAGTTTTCTAACCTGAGTCGAGAGGAGATTCAAGCGATGTTGGGACTAAATTTGGAAGAACCACGGGCTATTCTGGAAGCGAAGGAAGAAGGGCGAGAGGAAGGAAAGATCGAAGGAAAGGTTGAAGGACGAGAGGAAGGAAAAATCGAAGGAGAAAGAGCGATCGTTTTACGACTATTAAATCGGCGCGTGGGTAATATTCCTGATGCATTTCTGTCCCAGATTCAAGGGTTATCGGTGGAAGAGTTGGAAGCTTTAAGTGATGCTTTGTTGGATTTCTCTACTCTTGCTGATTTGTCAGGGTGGTTACAAGGTCAACTAAGCGGGTAAGTTTCACACAGAGAAGAAGGGCGATACCTGCTGTGGGCTACGCCTACGCTAAAATTGGTATCTCAAGCCTTTACAATCTGGTAATTGTCTGGGTGTTGAGGAATAAAAATGCGGCGCGACTCCATCTTCTACAAATTATTTAAGCAATTTCCGGGTTTGTTGTTTGAATTAGTAGATGAACCACCCCCAGAAGCCCAAAACTACCAGTTTGAATCAGTTGAGGTGAAAGAAACGGCGTTTCGGATTGATGGAGTGTTTTTACCTCCTGCTGATGCAGTTTCCAAAACCGTCTTTTTTGCTGAAGTCCAGTTTCAGAAGGATGAAGACTTATATCACCGCTTCTTTAGTGAGTTGTTTTTGTTTCTCTACCGCAACTCGATTCGTTACGATGACTGGTTTGGAGTCATAATTTTTGCTTCTCGCAGTCTTGAACCTTCTTCCTCTTCGATTCACCGCGCTTTATTGGAAAGTGGTCAAGTCAGGCGGGTTTATCTGGATGAGTTGGGGGATTTGCGAGAACAACCTTTGGGATTGGGTTTGATGTTGCTGACAAATGTTACTTCTGAAACGGAAGCAGTGGAAGGGGCGCGGTTTTTGCTGGAGCAAGCACAGCAACAATCGGAGCAAGCGATAATTGATTTAATTACGACGATTATCGTCTACAAGTTTTCTAACCTGAGTCGAGAGGAGATTCAAGCGATGTTGGGACTAAATTTGGAAGAACCACGGGCTATTCTGGAAGCGAAGGAAGAAGGGCGAGAGGAAGGAAAGATCGAAGGAAAGGTTGAAGGACGAGAGGAAGGAAAAATCGAAGGAGAAAGAGCGATCGTTTTACGACTATTAAATCGGCGCGTGGGTAATATTCCTGATGCATTTCTGTCCCAGATTCAAGGGTTATCGGTGGAAGAGTTGGAAGCTTTAAGTGATGCTTTGTTGGATTTCTCTACTCTTGCTGATTTGTCAGGGTGGTTACAAGGTCAACTAAGCGGGTAAGTTTCACACAGAGAAGAAGGGCGATACCTGCTGTGGGCTACGCCTACGCTAAAATTGGTATCTCAAGCCTTTACAATCTGGTAATTGTCTGGGTGTTGAGGAATAAAAATGCGGCGCGACTCCATCTTCTACAAATTATTTAAGCAATTTCCGGGTTTGTTGTTTGAATTAGTAGATGAACCACCCCCAGAAGCCCAAAACTACCAGTTTGAATCAGTTGAGGTGAAAGAAACGGCGTTTCGGATTGATGGAGTGTTTTTACCTCCTGCTGATGCAGTTTCCAAAACCGTCTTTTTTGCTGAAGTCCAGTTTCAGAAGGATGAAGACTTATATCACCGCTTCTTTAGTGAGTTGTTTTTGTTTCTCTACCGCAACTCTATCCGTTACGATGACTGGTTTGGAGTCATAATTTTTGGTTCTCGCAGCCTGGAACCTTCTTCCTCTTCGATTCACCGCGCTTTATTGGAAAGTGGTCAAATCAAGCGGGTTTATCTGGATGAGTTGGGGGATTTGCGAGAACAACCTTTGGGATTAGGTTTGATGTTGTTGACAAATGTTACTTCTGAAACGGAAGCAGTGGAAGGGGCGCGGTTTTTGCTGGAACAAGCACGGCAACAATCGGAGCAAGCGATAATTGATTTAATTACGACGATTATTGTTTACAAGTTTTCCACCTTAAGTCGAGAGGAGATTGCAAAAATGTTGGGACTGAATTTGGAAGAACCACGGGCTATTCTGGAAGCGAAGGAGGAAGGAAAGGTTGAAGGACGAGAGGAAGGAAAAGTCGAAGGAAAGGTTGAAGGAGAAAGAACGATCATTTTACGACTATTAAATCGGCGTGTGGGTAATATTTCTGATACGCTTCTGTCACAGATTCAAGGGCTATCGGTGGAACAGTTGGAAGCTTTAGGTGATGCTTTGTTGGATTTCTTTACTCTTGCTGATTTGGAACGATGGTTACAACGTGAAGTAAGGGGGTAAGTTTCACTTAGAGATTTAGAGATACAGATAAGGAGAGCGATCGCACTCGCGCAAGTATATCAGAAGCGGTGGAAGAAAAAGTGCGATCGCTCCTCCCGCGACTGTTAAAACGACTATTTGGTGAAATTGCTGAGGAACTGTGGAAGTCTTAGCTTTGGCGTTGTTGGAATTGAGATTGCGATCGCTGACTTGGAAGGATGGTTTCAAGGTCGAAAAGATTACTAAGATTGGTATCTCATGCAAAAGTCCTACAAAAGAGTGTATTCAAAAGCCTTGTTTAAAGGAAATATTTGTTGTATGGTTATGATTAATTTTTGTTCGGTTGTAAAAAATAATTATGAGTTTAATTACTCTAAAAGTCATTGATAATTCTGGCAAAGAAATAACCCTTTTGACAAAAGGAGTCGCCGATGCAGACAACCAAAGTAGAGATTTTTATATTGGTAATAGATGCAGAGTCTCTTCATCTAATCGGACTGGAACAATTCTCAGACGTTCTGATTCTCCAAATTCGGTAATTCAAACAGATGATATTGATATCCAATTTGATGATGGGAATATAGAAGCCATTAATTTGGTTTATCTTTATCATTAAATCCAGATTATGCCGTTTGAAGATTGATTATTAATGCTTTGATAGCTTCATTACTTAAAGAGTGTTGAAGTTAATTGGTATTGTGAATCACCAATCGCTAAATGCCAATATCTGCGGCAAACTCTCGTAAATTATCCTGTCGCCACTTGGCATCTGCTTTACGATTTGTCCGCAACTCCAAAACCCGAATTCCCTTACTTGGTAGCGGGTTTAATATTTGCTGCAACTGCTGCCAAGAAGTAATCAATTCATGCTGCACATTATAAGTAGCGCATAACTGAGCAAAATCAATATCCTGGGGAGTGCCAAAAAACTCTTCAAATGGTGGGTCAAATTTGGCAATGGGTAACATTTCAAAAATGCCACCGCCATTGTTGTTGATTAACACAATCGTCAAATGTCCGACAAACTTATTGCGGATTAAAAAACCATTGGTGTCATGTAACAGTGCTAAATCTCCCGTTAACATCACACTACTTTGCTGGCGATGGGCAATTCCTAAAGCTGTGGATAATGTGCCATCTATACCATTTGCACCCCGGTTAAAGTGCGATCGCACTCCTAAATTATTCGGTTTCCAGAAATACTCCACATCCCGCACAGGCATACTATTGGCAATAAACAGTGGGGTTCCTGGCGGTAAAATCTGAGAAATTAACCAAGCTGCTTTACTCTCAATGACTTCATCTATCTTCCCCATCGTCTTATCAACAGCTAACCTGACTTTAGCTTCCGCGTCACACCATTGTTGCAAATAGTCTGAGGAGAAAGATAAATTTCTCTCTTCTACCTTTATGTCTTCTACAGATATCCGTAAATGCGTCGTCCTCCCGTGCAAAGGATCGAGGTTTTGGTCACTGGGATCAATTACCCAGCGTCGTGGTTGCGTTGCATCTATCCAGGTACGCAGTTCTTTACTCGTAGGCATTTCACCCAACTGAATCACTATTTCGGGCGCTAGCAGCTTTGCTAGTTGCTGATTTCGCAAAATCAGGTCATAAGTGGCAATCAAATAAGGGTTGAGTTCGGCATAATTTCTCACTGGGGAAAGTCCCTCAGCTAGCACTGGCCATTTGAGAGTTTGGGAAAGGTGCGCGATCGCTCTACAATACTCTTCTGGTTGCTGTAGTTGGGCAACACCTGCAATAATAATGCCGCGATCGCATTCTTTCCATTCTTTGGGAATGGGGAATGGGGCATAGGGCATGGGGCATGGTTTTGTTATTCCTGCAAAAAAGTCTTCTGGGTGAAACTGCGATCGCAAATAACTCAAGTCAATTCCATCAGGAAGAGGCGCTAAGGGATCGCGAAAGGGAATATTCAAATGTACTGGCCCCTTCGTAGGAGTTTGCGTTCTTTCCCAGCTATGAATTATTGTTTGCCGTAGGTAAGCTAGCATTCCCATGTCAGGGGAGGGTAAGGCTAACTCTGTTTGCCAATTTGGGTAGTTTCCATATAATCTCAATTGATCTACAGTTTGCCCAGAGTGACAATCTCGCAATTCTGGCGGTCTATCGGTGGTTAATATCAATAGTGGTACGCGACTATATGAAGCTTCAATGACTGCTGAATAAAAATTTGCTCCTGCTGTACCAGAGGTGCAAACTAGTACCACAGCGCGTCCGGTTGCTTGAGCTTGTCCCAAAGCGAAAAAGGCGGCGGAACGTTCATCGAGAATGGAAATCGCTTCAATCTCAGGTACTTGTTGAGCAAAAGCTACTGCTAAAGGTGTAGAGCGCGATCCCGGACAAACGATCGCACAAGTCAATCCCAATCGCTTTAGGGTCTCTGTTAAAATGTAAGCCCAAAGTTGATTAACATTCCTAAAGGCGATCGGCATTAAATCAAACATAGCTATAAAACAATCTGAAATTTTAGATTTTGTCTAGGGAAATTTCATTTAAAATCCATCTGGGAAAGTTTGGTGAAAATAAGTCCGAGGGGAGGGAAGCCGATCCTCGATACTTTGGAACCACCTTTGCGTAAGGATGGCTTGTAAACCAACCCTCACAAATACGGTGATGGAACCCAACACCGCCACGCGAGTTTGGAGGAAAGAAAATCTCCGCACAAACTTGCTCCACTTTCTACAAAATGCCCAATTTGCTCTCAAACTTTTATGGACTGCATTCATTTAACGGGAATTCGCGGCTATGGCTACACTGGGTATCTACCAGAAGAACAGGTTCTAGGACAATGGTTTGAGGTGGATGTGAGGTTATGGTTGGATATTTCCATAGCGGCCAAGACTGACGCGATCGAAGACACTTTAGATTATCGCAGCGTCATTGGCTTGATACAACATCTGGTCAAAACGTCTAAGTTTGCTTTGGTGGAGAAATTGGTAGCAACGATCGCAGATTCTATTCTCCAAGAATGCGATCGTGTAACAAAAGTCCAAGTAATTCTGAGCAAACCTGCCGCACCTATTCCAGACTTTGGTGGCAAAATTAGCATTGAACTGACTAAAAGTAAGTCCAATATCTAAAGCACAAAATCTGTTTTTCTTCTCAATATCTATAAACTAGCAAAAACAGGGGGTTTACGTGGAGTGTGGAAGTATCTCCCAAAGAGAATCTTTCCTGCCATTCCCCCAGCACCTGTTTTTTTTCAAAAAATAAAAAAATCACGTAATTTGCTTATGAGCATTTGATTTGTATATTTTCAGTTCAAATCATTTATGATGAAATTTTAACCAAAAGCAATGAATAGTTCTAACTAATAATCTTTCATTCACAATTAAAAATTTAATACCAATTCTTTGTAAGGCTGCATCAAATCAAGATTATTTGGCGAACCAAGGGGCAAAATTACCTGATTAATTGTTAGTAGCATTCTAGTTAATGGATAGTATCATATTGCATACAACACACGAGATTAATTTTTTAAACTAAGCTTAAAGTAGTATCCTGTAATTTAATTAAATTTTGTTCTTGATTATTTTTTAAATAAATACTATACTTAGTATTTATTTTCTTCAGAGAAAATATTGTATATTTTTGAAAATCAGTTTTTGATTGATGGTAATTATATGGTGACTTCCGTTTCATGGAAATGGCATGATATTAACTGCATACAATAATCAAAATAAGCTTTGACAAGCACAGAAGTTATCGGAGGTTAATAACATGATGCTATTTGCTCATTAGTCAGTATATATATCAAGCAATAACACAGGCTATTAAAAGATTGTTTATGATAAAATAATAACCTTTATATCGAGTTGACACTGACAGCCAAAATCTGAACCTTAGCAAACAGGTTATGTTACCATGTTCGCCCGCAAAATCCTAGTTGTTGAGGATGAAAAAATCATAGCCTCAAATATTAGAAAGAGTTTACAAAAATTAGGTTATTCCGTTTCAGAAATAACCAAGTCTGGTGAAGAAGCAATAAAAAAGGTAGCCGAAACTCATCCACATTTAGTATTAATTGATATCTGCCTAGCTGGTGAAATTGACGGTATACACATAGCAGATATTATCCAAAATCAGTTCCATGTGCCTGTAGTATATTTAACAGATTGTTCGGAATATAAAACATTACATAATAATCAGCTAAGTGAGCCTTTTAGTTACATAGTCAAACCATTTATCGAAAGTGATTTACATTTTGTAATTGAAATGGCCCTGTATAAACATCAGAGCAAAAAAATATTATATGAAGAGAAACAGAGGCTGGCAGCAATTATTAACAGTATGGGCAGTGCAGTGATTGTGACTTATGCAAATGGTTGTATTCAAATGATGAATCCCAGAGCAGAACTAATCACTGGCTGGAAGCAAAATGAAGCGTTCGGTAAAGATTTAGTAGAAGTCATTAGCTTAGTTGACAAAGATGTAGGAGAAAAAATTGAACATTTAGCCAAAGATGCAATCGAAGCAGGTGAATTTTTCAATTTACCAGAAAACTGCACGCTGATTACCAAAGATGGCAAAGAGATAGCGATTGGGGATAATATTGCACCCATCCGCGATCGAGATGGTAATATTAGTGGTACGGTTTTAGTTTTTCAAGATATCACCAAACGCAAGGAAACAGAGGCGCAACTGATACGAAATGCGTTTTATGATGGGCTGACAGCATTACCAAATCGTGTTTTATTTTTAGATCGGCTTAGACAAACAATTGAACGTAGCAAACGCAGAAATGATTATTATTTTGCAGTTTTATTTTTGGATTTAGATGGGTTCAAAGAGATTAACGATCGCTTTGGGCATGGAATAGGAGATGATTTTTTAGTAGCGATCGCTAGACGTTTAGAGTCGTGTTTACGCGGTGGCGATACTGTAGCACGATTTGGTGGTGATGAGTTTACTGTTCTTTTAGAGGATATTAAAGACATTACTGACGCTACCAATGTTGCCAAACGGATTCAAGAATCCTTGCGATCGCCACTTAACCTGAATGGATATGAATTATCTACTACAGCTAGCATTGGTATTACTTGGAATTTTAGTAGTTATGAAGAGCCTGCAACTTTGCTACGAGATGCTGATATTGCGATGTACCGAGCTAAACGGAAGGGAAAAGCTACTTATGCCATATTTAGTTAAATTTAGTTAATTAGTCCTTTCTGCTGCCATTTAAAACGATCTGAATGTCATGGAAAAAACCGAAAAACAGAAAATGCTCGCAGGCGAATTATACCTGGCGGAAGATCCAGAATTAGCTACGGAAAATAAGCGAGCTAGTCGTTTGTTGCGAAGGTACAATTCTACAACTGAAGAACAGCAAGAGCAACGGCAGCAAATTTTGCAAGAGTTATTTGGAAAGATCGGTGACAAAGTATCGATTGTGCCACCCTTTCACTGTGACTATGGTAGTAATATTTTTGCTGGCGACAAATTTTATATGAACTATGGCTGTGTAATTTTAGACTGCAATACAGTTCATATTGGCGATAATGTCTTGTGCGCTCCTTATGTACAAATTTATACTGCTTACCATCCTACAGAGCCAGAAATTCGCCTTTCT
Source organism: Nostoc sp. 'Peltigera membranacea cyanobiont' 213 (assembly GCF_002245975.1). Classification (NCBI taxonomy): domain Bacteria; kingdom Bacillati; phylum Cyanobacteriota; class Cyanophyceae; order Nostocales; family Nostocaceae; genus Nostoc; species Nostoc sp. 'Peltigera membranacea cyanobiont' 213. The sequence continues at coordinate 8,213 of NZ_NOLI01000057.1, forward strand.
GGGAGAGAATTAGCTGCCCCAATTAACATTGGTAACAATGTTTGGATTGGTGGCAGTGCAATTATTTGTCCAGGTGTAACTATTGGTGATAATACAAGCATTGGTGCTGGTAGTGTAGTTGTCAAAGACATACCTGAGAATGTTGTCGCTGCTGGCAATCCCTGCCGCGTCATTCGGTATTTGTCGTAGAGTTTAAAATTTATAACCTCTAGCAATCCAATAGAGCCAGTCTGCGATCGCTTCTTGAGTTTCGCTATCAGTATCAATGGCTGCTATTTCAGATAACTTTGCAGAATATACATCTTCATCCTTACCATTAATGTAAGCCACTTCTACCAACATATCTTTTAAGCACTCATCATCTGGAGCCATTCCCAGCACTTCCACATCTTTCTCCTCAGTAGAGCCTGATTTGCGTCCTTTCTTAGTCCACTTAGCCATAAAGGGAAAATTCAGAACCTCTTCCAGGTAGTAATACCAACCCATAGCTCGATCTTCTTTGTCTTCAGCATCTACAACGATCTCTGTTTTAATGCGATGCTCTCGGTTTTCGTCGGCTTCAACATTAGGCATAAGATAACGCTTTACGTGTATAACATTTTGATAATATTACCAAAGTCTTGGCTAAGAATAATTTTTCTAAAACATAGTTAAGTATATAAGACTTATGCATAAGATACATCCCAACCCCCTTTAAAAAGTGGACTTTTAGGGTTCACTTTTTTTTTATGGGAGATTAGAGAGGATCTAGGTTTTAGTTTTAAGTGCGTAAGTCTTGCTATATCTAAGTTATACAAAAAACCGCTTGTCATTGACAAACGGTTTTCTAGTTATATTCCCTCAAAGAGGAACTTATTTGCTGTGCTTCAGTGGTAAATGATTTCTTAGCACCAAAGCGCAAAATTTTTCAGAAATTAAACTAGTCTCAAATCAGGATAATTTGCCAGTACATCATCAGATGTGAGGGTATCATTTTCAGCCTGCGGAGTCCAAAGTACTTCAATTGCCAGAAGTTTCTCACTAGGGATACTACCAATTTGGCGCAAAGCTTGACGCAAATCATCAGCACTGTTAATTGCTGCGGGGATTTCAAACTTGCCTAGTGTAGCTGCCAGCAAGGTGACAATAATATATTCTCCAGGGCCTTCAGTAAATAGGCGGGTGGGATTGTCGAGTTCACCAACCGGGGGTAAAGCATCTTTGGCAAGAGCTGCTTTTAGCTGGTTGTTGACGTTAGAAAGAGTTTCTTCACTAAACTTGCTGCGTTCTGCCAGTGACAGCCGATTAAACTGACTTTCAGCTGAATTTAAACTGGCTTGTTGAGTACCACCACCTGCATATACAAAGTATTCGGGATGGCGGAGTAAAGCTAGGCTGGCTTCTTGCAGAATTTCTGCTCTCCCCTCTGGGGTGTTAGTATCAGCAGTTTCAGCAATGTGGTTGAGTTCATTTTGCAATTCGCGGGCTTGAGCTAACAAACCGACTTGTAAACGAGTTACCGAAACAGGAGAGTTGCTGCTGTAATCGGCTTCTCCAGTTTCACCACTAGAGACGCGGCGGAAAGTTTGCCATAGGAAATTAGCGATCGCAAAGAAGATTAAGATGCTAAATAGACCACCAAATCCTCCCCCAATCCCCCAAAAAGGAATTAGGAAGGGAAAGCCAAAACCGCCACCAAATCCTCCGCCAGGATAATATCCGCCCCCGCCAGGTGGCGCATAAGTGCGTGGTGTATAAGTGCGGCTGGAAGGCGCTCTAAATGAGCCACCACCGATACGGCCCCCACTGCGGGCTGCTAATGCTCCATCGGCGTGACTAAGAGCCAAAGCTAACACCAGACTTAGGACTAAGAAGGTCTTTAACAGTGGTTTGATGGTTTGTTGTAGTTTTTTACGCATAGTTACAATCGCTTAGAAAACAGAATTTTTTATGATTTCTCCCCATGTTGGTAGGAGTGTTGCCGTATGGCGCTAACGACAGCCTGTAACAAGCAAGCTTTGTAGCATTCACTTTTAAAGGCTACATACTCAATCTACCGCGTCTTATCTGGCGTAGGCAGCGATCGTAGGGGGGATTTCTCGACTGGGGAACCGTACCTTAAGATATGTTCACAATTACAGAAAGTTGCGATGTCTACGACGGTCTAAGCCTACGGGCAATTGTTGCTAAGTCTTGGATTAGCATTTATATACTACAGTCTTGAATTATACAGTTGATTATTTTGACTAATTTTTTAATACTTCACCGACTTGTTTTGTCACAATGTGGAAGGATATTTTTAATCTATAAGCACTATATACTACATTTATAAATCAATACATTTACTTATTTACGAAAAACATCAAGTGACTAGAATGCTAATCAGGAAAGCTAACAAGACACTAAATGGTTATCAAATGCTTGTGCAGCTTTGTGGCATTTTGGCACACAACTTCAAAGTATTCACGATATTATCTTGAGAGTAGGTAATTTTAGCAACATTTATTCGCTAAGTAAATTAACTCCAAGTGCTAGATTTTATTTATTGTCCATCATGCACAGAAATTCTCAATCCTGGAGAATTTTGCCGCGAAAATAAAATCAATCCAAAAAAATAATCTTCCTGGCTAATCTTCTAAAATAGCCTTCAAGTTTTTCTACCAGATTCGTTTTAAAAGAAATAAAATAATAATTAGGGACTTCCAATAAATAAATTACCCAATCTTGTGGGGTGGGCATCTTGCCCGCCTTTGTATATGGGCGCTCATGTTGCCCACCCCACAAGAAGTAGTTGAGTATTTTTTTATTTGGAAGTCCCTTATGGCTTTGGAAGTAATCCTAATTGCAAATAAATTGAAAATTATTTGAAGTAAATTCGTCAACTTGATTATGGAACATATTTCTCAACTAACAGCTGAAATCAGAGATAAAGCTGCATACCCAGATATCCTAGTCATCAGCCGGATCTTCCTGCCGAAAGAAGCTGTAATTGGGGAATATATGTATAATCGCTGTCTCCAAGATCCAGAGCGAGTTATTGTGCTGACAGCGAGTTGTTCAGGAGATAAAGTATTTGACGAAAGCCAACAATTTCCTGTATATCGCTGGTTTTATCCTAGATACTGGCGCAGTGGCTTTGTGGGAAATATCCTGAAGCCTTTTGTCAATATTGTCTGCTCATTTGTCCTCGCAATCAGACTCTATTTCCGTTATCACTACCGTTATATAGAATGGGGCCACGGCTATGACTTTCCTTCACTGTTGCTATTGAGCTATTTTTTACCTATTCGCTTTTTTATCTATTTGCACGGGAATGATTTTCTTTGTACTTTACACAATCCCGTGCTGCGATCGCTATTTAAATTAACACTCAAACGCGCCGAAGGTATTGTTTGTAACAGTTCTTATACACAAGACTATCTCAGAACTGCTTTCCGATTAGATACTCCTACCCACGTCATTAACCCAGTAATCAGACCAGAAAAATTTGCTAATAATGTAGAGAGTCCCAGCAGCCTTGATGATTTAAGGGTTCGCGTGCGTCAGGCGTACAATATTCCCGATTCATCAATAGTTATTCTCTCCATCGGAAGGCTGGTAAAACATAAAGGCTTCGACCGAGTAATTGATAACATTCCACTATTGCTAACTTTTGGGGTGGATGTTCACTATATAATCTGCGGTCAAGGGCCAAGTGAATCACAACTAAAATCTTTGGCGCATCGTTTGCGGGTAGATAAGCGCGTCCACTTTGCGGGATATGTGCCGGAGCGAGAATTAGCAGGTTATTATGCAGCTTGCGATATATTTGCCATGCTGACTTTATTGGATACTAAACCTAACAATATGGAGGGTTTTGGTATGGTTTATTTAGAAGCAAGTTACTTCGGTAAGCCGATAATTGCCCCTCGCTTAGGCGGTGTTCTAGATATAGTTCAGCATGAGGAAAATGGGATACTGGTTAATCCCAATTCTGGTTGTGAAGTTTTTCAAGCTTTCAATCGGTTGTGCAAAGATCGGCAGCTACGCGAGCAACTTGGCCGCAAAGGTAAAGAATTAGCCAAGGGTCGAACCCTTCATCGATCGCTTTACAAATCAGAGGGGAGAAACGCAATTTTGTGAGATAAATGTAAATCGAGGGATGCTTACGACGGTCTAAAATACGCCAAAATTGGATTGGTGTCAACTTAAAGCCAGGGCAATTTAATTAAGCTAACTTGATATCACAAATAGCTCTGCAAATGAGCAAGATTGCAGTGTAAAATCTCGCTTGTGATTCGATTAAATGTGCAATGAAAAATATCTGGTTTCGCATAGAGATATTCCTTCAGCATTACGCAAAGCGCCGAATGCAATCTTTTGTGTTTACAGTCATCGGATGTTTTGCTGTAGTTAGTGTGATTACCTTTGGGACTATGTATGTTGTGGCTCAACCTGCTTCAACCTCATCTGAACGTCCTGCTGTGAAAGCGCCAAATTTCGGGCGACATTTTCAAGAATTCGGGCGTGAAGGCTCAATCTTGATTTACGACTCAAAGAACAACCGCATTTATGAACACAACCCTCAACGGAATGTAACAGCGATCGCTCCAGCTTCGACATTCAAAATTTTTAACGCCCTGGTAGCTTTAGAAATAGGTATAGTTCCCGATGATGTGGCGGTTCTCACTTGGGATGGAATTCACCGAGAAATTGATGCCTGGAATCATGATACAAATTTGCGTCAAGCCTTTAAAGATTCAACTGTTTGGTTCTACCAAGTACTAGCACGTAGGACTGGATATGAACGGATGCAGCAATTTATTAACAAAGTAGGTTATGGGAACCGTAAAATTGGTACCGCCGCAGACATCGATCGTTTTTGGCTACAACAGCAGCTATTACAAATTACACCCAAAGAGCAAATTAAGTTTTTGCAACGGTTGTATCAAAGCGATTTGCCTTTCTCGCAACGGACAATAAATCTTGTCAAAGAGATTATGATCCGCGAACAAACTCCAGACTACACACTGCGAGGAAAGACGGGATGGTTAACGAGTCGCAAACCAAATGTTGGTTGGTTTGTGGGTTATTTAGAGCAAAACAAAAACGTCTACTTTTTCGCCACAACCCTTGATATGCTTAAAGCAGAAGATGCACCCGCCCGCATCGAGATTACACGACGCAGCCTTAAAGATTTGGGCTTGCTGGCTCAAATCAACTAACCACCTCCGACAATAGTTACCACTTCTAAGCGATCGCCTGGTTGCACTTTTGTATCCGTCCAAAACTGGCGGTGTAAAATTTCGCCATTATATTCTACAGCCACCAAGCGGGGGTTAAAACCCAATTTTTGGAGCAAATCGGGTAAAAAAGTTTCAAATGGGCAGCTATGGGTTTCCCCATTTATCTGAATCGTAATCTCATTAGACATAAATGTGGGGAATAGGAAATTGGGTATTGGTTACTCACTTTGGGCTAATGACAAATGACTCTTTTTAAATTTCTGGTTTAATGCGATTGAGTTGGGATAGCAAATATTGTGTTACTAGAGTAGGCTGTTCGGCTTGCATGAGCGATCGCACCACCGCTACCCGTTTGGCTCCGGCATCGATCGCATCATTGATATTATTGGCATCGATTCCCCCAATGGCAAACCAGGGAATTGAGCAATTTTTGGCTGCATAGCTGACATATTCTAAACCTGTTGCGGCTTTACCTACTTTCGTGGGAGTTTCATAAACTGGCCCCACGCCAATGTAATCTACACTTTCAGCAATTGCTCCTTGCATTTCTTCTTTATTGGTGGTAGAAAGACCTATCAGACGCTGCGAACCGAGTAATTGCCGAGCAACAGCAATAGGCATATCTTGTTGTCCGAGATGCACCCCATCGGCATCGACAGCTAAAGCTAGATCCACGCGATCGTTAACAATGAACAAAGCACCGTAAATATGGCATAACTGCCGTAATTTTCTCGCTTGTTCCAGACGCAAAGAATCATCGGCGGTTTTGTCGCGGTATTGTAAAAGGGTTAATCCTCCTTTAAGTGCGGCCTCGACATTGTTCAACAAATTTTCATGTGGGGAAGTCACAAGATACAAATGCGATCGCCACAACAATTGATGGCGCTGATGACCCATTAAACTACTTTCTAGGGTATAAACCTGATAGCGCATCTGCTTACAAGCCTTAGCCATACTTGGTTGGGTTAGCTTGCTGTATTCTTCCAGCACCCGCAAAGCTTCTTCGACGCGGCAAAAATTAGCTTGCAATACCGATTTTATACTAGCTCGTTCTTCTTCTTGAGGATGGGTTAACTCAGTTCCAGGATCGCCTGGTGTATCTCGCGCCGCCCGCAATTCTGAGGTATGCCACCTGGCTACATCTTGGCGCAGGCGCTTGCATTCAAGAGCTAACTGGGCATTATTCAAGCCAAAACGACACCATTCTTCAATAATTCGTAAGCCTTCACGAGCGCGGTCTAAATTGGCATCTAAAATGCGGTAAACAACTTGTTGTATTTGCTCTTTTTGGCTGAATGGCTCGACCATTACAACAACCCCGTTAGTACTTTCATCGAAGTGTGAATTATCATATCTCTTAGTAACCATAAGCTCATAAATTTGCTTTTTTTTACTCAATTTTGCTGAATCTACGCAAAACAACGTAGTAGTGAGGGTTACGATAAATTATCCCATGTTCCTATAGGCAGTGATAAGGGTAGTTTGAGGCTACAGTTTTGCACTAAGGTTAGTCAAGTCTTTTTGGGTGAACAACAAGCTTAAAAAGGACTCGCCGAAAGGGATACACCAGAAAATCTCCAATGGGCAAACTAAATTGAGACTGTATGGATACTATTTAGAGAGTATTTGTTTTTTGAGGAAGATTTAAAAGATGTTGGTAATCATCATCTCCCCAAAAACTGGTAATTACCAAAATTTTTGTCAGAGTTCAAGGAGTGCAACGGCCCACATCCCTCCCAGAACTTAAGTCCTGGGCTAATAGTTGAAGTCCACTTAAGTGGACTTTAATTCTTGTTTAGTTCTCTTGAGAGCAATACAATCTGTTAGCTGTGGAATTCTATTCCGAGGCGACGATTGTTAGACGTGAATAATGACAAGCTCTTTGGAGGTGAAAGTCTTTTGGCAAATATATTGTTGAACAGACACAATATCATTTATTACCCTGTATTAAAAATCGCCAATTAGTAAATATGTGAGTAATATTATCGACATAATACTCTCTAAGAGTATAAGAATTTATTGTTATTTCTAAGGAGTGTGTTAAATATGATTCACCGGAGTGCATTTACTAAGTACCGTAGAGTAGATATTATGCTTGCAAGGCTGAAGTTTCTGAAATCAGCAAAACTTTTATTTTTTAGCTTATCAGTATTATCTTTTACCGTAAGTATAGGAACAGCAAGTATAGCGTTCCTGGGTAGCGCGATCGCTCAGATGCCATCAACACCAAATTCAGCACCTGTGGGTGAGAAAACCAATTCTCAAGCTAACATGCTGTTTGTCAACCCCAATGGTGGAAATGACAGCGCAGGTAATGGCAGCGAATCCGCTCCTGTAAAAACGATTACCCATGCGTTGCGATTAGCTAACGCCAATACTGTAATTATGCTCTCCACGGGCACTTATAGCGCCGAGACAGGAGAAGAATTTCCCTTAATTCTGAAACCGGGTGTTTCAATTCAAGGCAACCCTAGCAATCAAGGTAAGGATATTATCATTCAGGGAGGTGGTGATTACCTGAGCCGCAGCTTTGCCGGTCAAAATGTCACAATTGTGGGAGCAACCCAAGCTTTGCTGACTGGGGTAACGGTGACAAACCCCAATCGCCGGGGTTACGGTTTATGGATTGAATCTAGCGATCCAGCAATCGCGGAAAATACATTTACTGGTAGTACTCAAGATGGGATTTCTGTCTGTGGTAATGCTGCACCCACGATTAGCAAGAATTACTTCGATCGCAATGGAGCCAATGGCATCACAATAGCTGGTAACTCCAGTCCCCAAGTGAAGGAGAATGTTTTTCACGAAACGGGTTTTGGAATTAATATTGCTCAAAATGCCGCTCCGATAGTCATAGGCAATCAAATTCAGAACAATAGATCGGGAATTATCGTGCAAGCAAAGGCCCGCCCGATTTTACGGAATAATATTATTCAAGATAATAAAGAAGATGGTTTAGTTGCGATCGCTCAAGCAATGCCAGATTTGGGTAGTGCATCGGAACCTGGGGGTAATCAATTTCAAAATAATGCCCGCTACGATATTAACGCCAGCGCTGCTAAACAGGTAATTTCGGCTGGCGGTAATAATCTTGTGAGCGATCGCATCACTGGCAAGGTAGATATTAACGGGACAATAGCACTAGCAACCCAAAATTCTCAATCGACTCCCAGCAATGTGCCACAAGAAATACCATCAACTGGGGAAATCACCTTCTCGGCTCCCGAAACCTCTGAAACTACCAACGATCAAACAGCGCCATTACCCAGCAACACCATTTCACCCAGTAATCCTGTTCCTGGACAATTAAACAGTCAACTGTTGCCATTGTTGTCTGCGAACATACCACTTTCGGCACCCATCTCCAATCAACAGCCATCCACTTATAGAGTTGCTAGATTTCCTATTCCTAGCAGCTTATCACCTAGACAAATAGCAACTAACACTTCAAGAGTTGTAACTTCCAGTCCAGCGCAGCCGCCTAATACACCACAGTTGAATTATGTGCGGATCGATCCTAATACGATTGAGTTTAATGCTCCTGAGTACCCATCCAATTCAGTTGCCAGCATGAGGAATCAAACACAGCAGCCATTACCAATGGTAGAAGCTACTGCCCCAAATGCGTCAGCACTTTTACCACTTCCTGATAACAATATCCCTATTACTAATACTCGCAATATGCAAACAAGTTCTGCAAGTATTCCTGATGGTGGTAACTCTGCGACACAGTTAGGTATCCTTTATCGCGTAGTTGTTCCCTTAACTACTGACAGGGATAAGGATTTAGTGCGATCGCTTGCTCCTGGTGCCTTTCCCACAGTTTGGGAAGGACAAAGAGTTATGCAAGCAGGAGTATTTAGTAGTGAATATAACGCTAAGGAAATGCTCAAAACACTCTCTAGCAAAGGTTTAAGAGCCATTATGGAACCGTTGAATTAATGAGGGCTGAGTGCTAAAAAATCCTATCCTGGCTTGTGATCCAAACGGGTGGCTTGCTCTAAGGCGGCTTTTTCTTTGGCTCGACGGACATAGGGTTGTAATTGAGAGCGATCGCAACCTGTTAAAATAATCAAATTTTCTAAGCTGATTCCCCGCATTAACATTTCTACGCGCCAGGTTTGTTGCGCCTGGGCGATCGCTGGCGTTTGCCCTTGGGGAGTTAATAGTCCCTCACTCCACACTTGCCAACGTTTCTCAAGCTCTGATTCTGACATCGGCGTGCCTATTTCATTCAGAAACATGCCTGTTTGAGCATCTTTACGACTTTTCAGCCATTTAATTAAGGGATTATTGGTAAAAGAACCGTAGCGTTTGCCCAAAATCCATTGATTCACAGGCACTTGACGGACAAATCCGGGGATTGTAATTTGTAGGAAGTGCCCTTGAGGATCGTAGATTTGGTGCGATCGCTCCAAGCGGATTATTTCTGTGGCAGATAACCCAGCCCCAAATAACACATAAGCCAAGGCATAATCTCGGATTCCCGATTTCCTTGCTTGTTGCAGAATTTCATTAACTAAACTAGCTGGTAAATCAGCTACTTCTGTGGTGTTAAACCCTCCTTGGAAACAGCTTGTTGCTGATTCTGCTGAGGATGACATGGCTCCATGTAAAAACAACTCCACCAAATTTTCCAGAAAATCATCCCGATCCTCCCAAAGTTCGTGAAATTCGCTGGTGAACTCAATTACGGCATATCCCAAGATCATCCCATTCAGCAAACTGGCTAATTTTTCTGCGGGTAAATAGGTATTTAGGTGTCCTTGCTGGATTACAGTAGCTAAATACTGAGCTACATAGCGGTTTGCCTCTGTTACTCCCCTGCCTAATGCGCGGCGATTTTCTGCCGGGAATTGGTCGGCTTCACCTACCACAGACCGGACGAACTCTGGTACTCGTTCTAATGCGTGCAAGCTATCACTTGCATAATCTTTCAGAGCTTGGTAGACATTACCGGGAGGCGTTGCCCGCCGCACTAGCGACTCACCTAAATCCTTGAAGGCTGCGGACTCTTCTAGCACAGCTAAAAGTAATCCGTGCTTATTGCCAAAATTCCGAAATAGAGTCACTTCGTTGACTTCGGCTTTTTCAGCAATTTGGCGGGTTGTGGTAGCGCTAACTCCCTGAGCCGAAAACAACTCAAGTGCAGCTTGAATCAGGCGTTGACGAGTGGAAATAAGGTGAGAAGACATAGAAAAATGCAAGTGGCACTTGCAGGGATATCAGAGTTCTGCTAGCATAACAAATGTAAGTGATACTTGCTTTACTCTCCCCTACGGGTGACGCTCCTGCGTCGCTAGCGCTGCGCTAACGCCAGCCACTAATGGGGGAAACCCCCTTGGCCCTAGCCTCTCCCTTTGGGAGAAGACCGCGCTGGCTCACTGTAACTAACATAATATACAGTGCGAGTAAATCCCTTGTGGGATGGCATCCGAGAAAAGGCAAATTGCTTCATCATCCATCAACAGGAATTTTTATGACTGCAAATTTTGGGGCGATCGCCCCTGAGAGAGGCAAATCACCTCAACTCAGTTGGACAAATGTAGTATTTTTTACTACATTTCATGCCTTAGCACTTATGGCTCCTTGGTTTTTCTCCTGGCCAGCATTAGGTTTGCTAGTGTTTCTCCACTGGTTATTCGGGAGTATTGGTATTTGCCTGGGATATCATAGACTACTGAGCCATAAGAGCTTCCAAGTCCCCAAGTGGTTAGAGTATGCGATCGCCCTTATTGGAGCGCTGGCTTTGCAAGGTGGGCCGATTTTTTGGGTAGGTGGACACCGCCAGCATCACGCTCACACGGAAGATATTAATTTAGACCCCTACTCTGCTCAAAGAGGATTTTGGTGGAGTCATATACTATGGATTTTCTACCCGCGTCCCGAATTTTTTGACTATGAAACCTATAAGAAATATGCCCCCGATCTAGCTAGACAACCCTTCTATTGTTGGCTGGATCGCTACTTTTTGCTGTTGCAAATACCCTTTGCACTGCTCCTATATGTTTTAGGAGGATGGCCTTTTGTATTCTATGGTGTGTTTCTTAGATGTGTCTTGCTTTGGCACTCAACCTGGTTTGTGAACTCAGCATCACATCTGTGGGGTTATCGTACCTTTGATGCAAATGATGGCGCTCGTAATCTTTGGTGGGTATCCATCGTCACTTATGGAGAAGGATGGCATAACAACCATCATACTTATCCCCACATGGCGAAATCTGGATTGTCTTGGTGGGAGATTGATATTACTTGGTGGAGCATCCTAGTTTTGCAGACTTTGGGTTTAGCCAAAAAAGTTGTCTCACGTCCTCCTCAAGGTGCAACTCACGGCTAAATTGCAACTCAACGAGCGTGAATTTCTTAAGCCGATTGCTTCCCGCAGTCGGCTTACTAATTTTTAGGGACTTCCAAATAAAAAAATATCCCAAATTTTCTTGTGGGATGGGCAAGATGCCCATCCCACAAAATTGATAATTTATTTCTTGGAAAGCCCTTATCAGTATTATTTTACGGTAAAATCTAATCGTTTAAATCACCGCAATCCATCAAGTGTGAAAACTAACAGCATTTTTTATCGCCTTTAGGACTAGCCCTTTCAAGGTGTGTGATTTCGCAGCTTTTTCGACTAGCTCCCCTAGGTATCTTTTCAGAAATCAAACCGGATTCCTATATTGTTCAAGTAAATAAAACCTGCTGTAAATTCATTTTTACAGAGATTATTACGGACTTTACTTAGAGGATGTTTTAAAAGTATTTAGCTGTGATTTTAGGCACTTTTAGATCCCCCCTAACCCCCCTTCAAAAGGGGGGCTGTTTCATTCCATTTCAAACAGGATTTGTCAAGATGCCTAGCGAGAAAATTGTAAGTAAGTGTGACGATGACATGAACATTTAAGCACTTAAATATCAGTAAGATAGTTCATTCTCTCGGCACGCTGGTAACAAAATAACCAATTTTTAATTGCTAGAACCCTTAATTTTTAAAGCTCTTTAGGGAATGAAACAGCCCTGCCCTTCAAAAGAGGGGAACCAGAATCAAAGTCCCCCTTTTGAAGGGGAGCCACTGCGGTCTTGGGGTCTCCCCAAGTGAAGCAAGTGGCGTGGATTTAGGGCGATCTAGAACGTTTTGATACCTACAATAAGACTTTTAAAACATCCTCTTAAAAAAGAATATGGAAACCAAGCAAATTTGCGTGATTGGGGCTGGAATTAGTGGTCTGGTAACAACTAAAACTTTTCTCGAAGAAGGTTACAACGTTACTGTATTTGAGAAACAAAAAGGACTTGGTGGTGTTTGGGAACAATCTCGAACTTACCCAGGATTAACAACCCAGAATACAGGTGACACATATAGTTTTTCCGACTATCCCATGCCTGCATCATACCCAGAGTGGCCCACAGCAGAAGATATGCGGAATTACTTAAATTCATACGCCCAGAATTTTGGAGTTCTTGAGAGGATTCGCTTCCAAACGGAAGTTACCAATGTTTCCCGCAAAACTGGAGAACAACCAAGATGGGTAGTTACCATCAGAGTGAAAGATGGTAATGGCGATGAGACAAGAGAGGAAAAGCACGAATTTGACTTTGTACTAGTGTGCAATGGCACCTTCAGCATCCCGAAGTTACCTTCTTTGCCTGGTAGAGAAGAATTTGTCGCATCTGGAGGACAGATAATGCATTCTACCGAATTTAACGATGCCTCAATTATTGAGGGGAAGCGGGTAGTAGTAGTGGGTTTTGGCAAATCTGCCTGCGATATTGCGACTTTGGGGGCAAACATAGCCAAAAAATCCAGCCTCGTCTTCCGTAAACCGATGTGGAAGGTTCCGAGATTTTTCCTGGGTTTAGTAAACCTGAAGTATATTTTATTAACTCGCTTTTCAGAAGCTTGGTTCCCCTACCGTCAGATGGGACGGGTTGAAAAATTACTACACACTCTGGGGAAGCCGCTAGTGTGGGCTTTCTGGCGCACTAATGAGATGCTGATACGCCTGCAATTCGGGCTTGATAGTTGCGGAATGTTGCCTGAACAACCAATGAACCAGGTTAACTGTACCATTAGCATCGCTCCCCCAGATTTCTTTAAGTACGTCCACTCTGGTAAAATTCAGGCAATTAAAACAAGCATCGCCAAGTTTATCCCTGATGGTGTGGAATTAGCTAATGGTCAGCAGTTGCAGGCAGATGTAGTAATTTTTGGGACAGGATTTACCCAAGAACTTCCTTTTCTCGAAGAAGAATATCGCCGACAGATAATTGATGAAGATGGTAATTTTAATCTTTATCGTTATCTGATTCATCCTAATATTCCCCAGATGGGTTTTGTTGGCTATAACAGCAGTTTCTATAGTCAGTTGACATCAGAAGTTGGTGCTTGGTGGTTACTAGAGTATGTCAAAGGCAACTTGTTATTGCCTTCACCGTCAGCAATGTATCAAGAAATGGTAGCAGATATCGATTGGATGAAAACTCAATATCATAGTGTTGTAGCGAGGGCGACATGCATCACTTCGTTTTCTTTGCGTTACACTGAGCAACTTATGGAAGATATGGGTGCAAATAATCAGCTTGGTGTCTGGAAGGGAATTTCACAGATTATGATGCCTGTGGATTTATCCCTCTACCACAAACTTCGACAGGAATTAAAGTCGCAAAGACTAAAATAATTCGTAATTACAAGACGTTTGCGGACTCGCTACCGCAATGTTATTGATGGTAGCTCGATGAATTAAAAATGAAGTGGTATTTATATCTTTTTTAATTTAATACGAGGTTCAATTAAGGTTAAAACTCAACGAACCGCAGAGGACACAGAGAGGAGAAAAAAATGCTTAATCCAAACAAACGTATTGCTTTCTTTTTAACTACGAATGACGAATGACGAATGAAAAATGACGAATTCGTTAACCTGACTCCACTGTAGAAGCACCGAAACGATAGCCTTTGCCGTAGACTGTGTGAATCAGCGCAGTTTCTCTACCTACCTCAATCTTACGGCGCAGCAAACGAATTAAGGCTGCAATCACATTACTGCTGGGTTGTTCTTCCTCTTGCCACAAATTATGCAAAATTTGGGCATGAGTCATTAGTTGTCCCGTGTGTTCCATAAAATATTGCAGCAACTGACTTTCTTTTTGCGATAACTCAATGATTCTTCCTTGGCGATAGGCGACTTGATTTTCACAATCGAGTTCTAAATCAGCGACGGTTAAACGTCCGGTGGTGGTTTCATAGGTTTGGGAACCAGAACGACGCAATAAAGCCCGGACTCTGGCTAGTAACTCCCGCAGTTCAAAGGGTTTAACTAGATAGTCGTCAGCACCAGCATCTAAACCTTGTACGCGGTCATCTAGAGTATCCTTAGCTGTGAGAAACAGTACAGGAGTAGTTTTGCCTTGTCGTCGCAATTGCTGACAAATTTCTAACCCCGTTTTTCCTGGCAGCATCCAATCTAAAATTAGTAGGTCATAACTGCCTGCTTGTACATATTCGTTGCCACTTGTGCCATCGTAAGCGGCATCCACAATGTAACCCTCACGAGTTAACAAGCGACTCAAGGGTTCAGTTAGTTCAACTTCATCATCAACTAATAAAATTCTCATGCTGCTGTGGTAAGCATATAGAGATATTATTCAACTGCTAGAACGCCAAGGATATTAAGAAAAAGAATGCTGACTGTTGCATTGCCAAAAGGGGAACTCCTTAAAAATAGCATCCGCCTGCTACAATCTGTGGGATTAGATTTTAGCGCTTTTTTAGATTCAGGAACTCGCCAACTTCAAATTCCCGATCCTAAGGGACTTGCAAAAGCTTTGTTGGTACGGGCGCAGGATGTGCCTGTTTATGTAGAATATGGTCAAGCACAACTGGGTATTGTCGGCTACGATGTGTTGCGGGAGAAGCAGCCGCAAGTTGCCCACTTGGTAGATTTGCAGTTTGGAGATTGTCGGATGTCTGTGGCGGTAAAAGCATCGAGTTCTTACCGATCGCCTTTAGATTTACCACCACATGGTAGAGTTGCTTCAAAATATGTGAATTGCGCTCGTGAATATTTCCACAGTCTAGATTTACCTGTAGAAATAGTACCGTTGTATGGTTCAGTGGAATTAGGCCCGATTACTGGAATGTCAGAAGCGATCGTGGATTTAGTTTCTACAGGGCGAACTCTGCGCGAAAATGGTTTGATTGAAATTGCTACTCTCTATGAAAGCACGGCACGGTTGATTGCCCATCCTCTAAGTTACCGCCTGAATACAGGTAATCTTAGTGATGTGATTTCCAAGCTGCGGGAAGCAGTTTTGATAAAGGTTTAACAGTTACAACAGAAGTTAGAAGTCAGAAATCAAACTAAAGTTTTCATCAATGAAATCATGATTTTGTTGATGAAAATTATGATTTTTATAACAAGACTAAATTTGTTTAAACTAGGATTAGTGCGATCGCAAAAGGACGACAAAATTTCCTGAACAGCCAGACGCGGGGAAATGACTAAGAATTGTTAAAAAAGATTACGCTACTTTTGATCCAGAAATATTACACTTAGATTTCTTAATAAAAGTTAATGAACGCTGGACATATTGATACAGAACTGGCGCGGCTAGAAGCCCTCCGCCAGTATCAAATTCTTGACACTGAACCCGAAAAAGCTTACGACAATCTTGCTCAGTTAGCGGCATTTATTTGCGATACTCCCATCTCTTTGGTAAATTTTATTGATGAAAACCGTCAATGGTTTAAGGCAAAAGTAGGTTTAGATGTATCAGAAATGCCCCGGTGTGTTGGATTGTCTTACCTTTGCCAAGAGCAACGTCAGGTTGTAGTGGTTCCTGATACCTTAGCTGATGAAAAGTTGGCCAATAATCCGGTAGTCACTGGCTATCCATCCGTGCGATTTTATGCAGGCGTACCCTTAATTACCCCAAAGGGAGATATGCTAGGAACTCTGTGTGTAATTGACCAAGTTCCAAAAGAATTGAGCCAAAAACAAGTTGAAGCGCTTGTGGCTTTGAGTCACTTAGTAATCGACCAATTAGAACTTAGGCGTTGTGTAACTGAAGTATCTGAAGTTACTGAAAAGCTAATAGCACAAGAGCAAGCAGCGAGAACCCGCACCAATAATCTTCTTGAAAGCATCACTGATGGTTTTTTTGCCTTAGATAAAAAGTGGCGATTCACCTACATTAATGGTCAAGCAGAACGGCTGTTGCAAAAAAATCAAAATGAGCTTTTGGGTAAAAACATCTGGGAAGTGTTTCCAGAAATCATCGGCACAACATTTTACCGTGAGTATCACAAGGCAATTTTAGAACAGGTGAGTGTGGAATTTGAGGAGTTTTATCCGCCACTAAACTGCTGGCTGCAAATCCACGGTTATCCTGCAAAAGACGGCTTGTCTATTTATTTTCAAGACATTACTGAACGGCGGCGAACAGCAGAAGCATTACGGGAAAGTGAAGAACGGTGGCAATTAGCATTACATGGTAATAATGATGGCATCTGGGATTGGAACCTCAAGACTAATGAAGTGTTCTTCTCAACTCAGTGGAAAGAAATGCTCGGTTATAAAGACGACGAAGTTTCCAACGGTTGGGATGAATGGATAAAACGAATCCACCCCGATGAGCGAGATTTGGTACTTCAAGCCTTCCAAGACCACTTTGCCAAGAAAACACCGTTTTACGTCTGTGAATATCGAGTCCAATGCCAAAACGGCAGCTATAAATGGATTCTAGATCGAGGACAGGCACTTTGGGACGCATTGGGTGATATAGTTCGCATGGTGGGTTCTTATACAGATATCACAGATCGCAAGCGGGCAGATGAGGAATTAAAACGGCAGAATTTGCGATCGCAATTATTTGCTGAAATCACTCTGAAAATTCGAGAATCTTTACAAATAGATGAAATTCTTCAAACCACAGTTATTGAGGTACAAAAATTACTCCAAGCTGACCGAGTTTTAATTTTCCGACTGGAAACTGATGGTTCGGGAACAGTGATACAAGAGGCAGTATTACCTGGTTGGCCCTTAATTTTGGGAGAAAATCTGAACGATAAATGCTTTAAAGAACAATACATAGAAAGATATCGTCGGGGCCGAGTGAGTGCTATTGAAGACATTGAAGCTGCTCATATTCAACCATGTCATCGAGAATTTCTTCAGCAGTTTGCTGTGAGAGCGAACCTCGTAGTCCCGATTCTTGTCAGGGATGGCATTTGGGGCTTGTTGCTGGCTCATCAGTGTGCCGCACCTCGACAGTGGAATAACTTTGAGACGGAGTTGTTACAGCAACTAGCTAACCAAATTGGTATTGCTTTATCTCAAGCGCAACTATTAGAAAAAGAAACTCAGCAAAGTCAAGAACTCGTCCGTTCTAATGCAGAATTAGAACAATTTGCTTATGTGGCTTCCCATGACTTGCAAGAGCCGTTACGGATGGTAACAAGTTATTTACAGCTACTAGAGCGAAGATACAAAAATCAACTTGATGCCAATGCCGATCAGTTTATCACTTATGCAGTAGATGGGGCCCGGCGAATGCAGACCCTAATCAACGATTTATTGAACTATTCTCGCGTCAGCACCCGCGGACAGGCTTTTAAGTTAGTTGATTGCGATCTAATCTTACGATCTGCGATCGCTAATCTCCAAATTGCGATCGCAGATCGTAAAGCAATTGTTACTCATGATTCTCTACCAAAACTGATTGCTGATTCTACCCAACTCACACAAGTATTTCAAAACCTGATTGGGAACGCCATCAAATTTTGCCAAAATCAGCAGCCACAAATTCACATTGGGGTAGCCAAGCCAAATGCAAATTTAGACGGAGAAAATTTAAATTCCATCCCATCGGTAGATGAATGGTTATTCTCGATATGCGACAATGGTATCGGTTTAGAATCCCAGTATGTAGAACGCATTTTTATAATTTTCCAGCGCTTGCACGGTAGAGATAAGTATCCTGGTACTGGAATCGGTCTAGCAATTTGTAAAAAGATTATAGAACGCCACGGCGGCCGGATCTGGGTTGAGTCGAAACCGGGTCAAGGCTCGACTTTCTACTTCACAATTCCAGATAGAGCAGGTAAGCAATCGTGAATACCACAAAAGCGATTATGCCTATTGAGGTTTTGTTGGTAGAAGATAATCCTGGCGATGCTCAACTTACACGCATCGCCCTAGAAGATAGTAAAATATCGATTCACCTAAATGTGGTCGAAGATGGTGTGGAGGCAATGGCATTCTTGCGGAAACAAGGGCAATACATCAGAGTAGCTCATCCCGATATTGTGCTGCTCGATTTGAACCTACCCAGAAAAGATGGGCGAGAAGTACTGGCAGAAATCAAAGCAGACGAAAAGCTCAAAAGAATTCCCGTAGTAGTTCTGACGACTTCCCAAGCTGAAGAAGACATCATCAAAGCCTATAATTTATCTGCAAACTGTTATATAACTAAGCCAGTAGATTTCGATCAATTCGTTAAAATTGTCCAATCAATAGAAAATTTTTGGTTTGCGATCGTAAAACTGCCACCGGAGTAGTGGAAATGGCAGGTAAAAATATTAAAGTCTTGTTAGTAGAAGATAACCCTGGTGATGTTTTTTTATTACAGGAGTTTTTAAAGGAAGTTACAACAGTTGTAGTTGATTTGATGCCCGTTGAGCGGCTTTCTGAAGCAATTAACTACCTAGCAAAGGAAATCTTTGATGTGATTCTGCTAGACCTCTCGCTGCCAGATAGCCAGGGGCTAGAAACCTTTGTCATCGCTTACCATCAAGCAAAAGCCACTCCGATAATTGTGCTGACTGGTATAAATGATGAAACCTTGGCAATTAGGGCAATGCAGGAAGGAGCGCAGGATTATTTGGTGAAAGGGCAAGTAACTGGCGACTTGCTAGTGCGGTCAATGCGTTATGCCATCGAACGTCAACGGGCAGACGATGCATTGCGCCACAGTGAGGAGCGATTTCGGGTAGCCCTCAAAAATTCCCCCATCTTTGTCTACAACCAAGATATGGAGTTACGCTACACCTGGGTTTACAATCCCCCATCGGGCTTGACAGTTGAAGAAATATTGGGCAAACAAGACTTGGATATTATCTCAGTTGAAGATGCTCAACATCTCATCACAATTAAGCATGGGGTGTTAACTACTGGTATAGGAACGCGAGAGGAAGTATCAATTACAATCAAAGATACAACTCGATATTACGACTTGACCGTTGAGCCATTGCGGAATGAGTTGCAAGAAGTTGTGGGCGTGACATGCGCCAGTATTGATATTAGCGAACGTAAATTGGCAGAAGAAAAAATCCGCGAACAAGCAGCATTGCTTGATGTCACCACAGATGCCATTTGCGTCCGAGATTTAAACAATCAAATTATTTTCTGGAACAAAGGCGCAGAAACACTTTACGGCTGGCTAGCGATAGAAGCTTGGGGCAAAAATGCTAGTGAGCTTTTGTATGACGAACCTTCACCAGAAATTGAAGCGGCTCTTTTACAAGCTACTAGTAAAGGCAAGTGGCAGGGCGAGTTAAATAAACTTACCAAAAATGACAAAGAAATCCTTGTTGCTAGTCGCTGGAGTTTAGTGTACGACGAACAAGGAAAACCGAAAGCAATTCTCACCGTTGACACAGATATTACCGAGAAAAAGCACCTAGAAGCCCAATTGTTTCGCGCCCAACGCTTGGAAAGCATTGGCACTCTAGCTAGTGGTATTGCTCACGACCTCAACAACATCCTGACACCGATTTTGGCCGGAGCGCAACTGTTACCACTCAAATTTCCTGATGCAGATGAACGCACCCGTCATCTATTGGAGATTTTAGAAGTTAATGCTAGACGCGGGGCTGATTTAGTTAAACAAGTACTGTCATTTGCGCGGGGTGTAGAAGGAAAGCGCATCACTTTGCAAATCAGACATCTAATTGTGGAAGTTGGCAAGATTCTTAAAGAGACATTTCCCAAATCCATACAAATCAGCACTGATGTCCTGCAAGATTTGTGGATGGTTTCTGGAGATAGCACCCAACTACATCAAGTGCTAATGAACCTCTGCGTTAACGCCCGCGATGCAATGCCCAATGGCGGTAGTTTGAGTCTCTATGCTGAAAATGTGTTGATTGATGAAAATTATGCCCGCATTAACCTGGAAGCAAAAGAGGGACCTTACATAGTGATGACTGTCTCTGATACTGGAGTTGGGATTGCTAAAGAAATCTTAGATAGAATTTTCGAGCCATTTTTTACCACGAAAGATGTCGGAAAAGGCACAGGGTTAGGACTTTCTACCGTCCTTGGCATCGTTAAAAGCCACGGTGGTTTTGTGAACGTGTATAGTGAACCGGGAACTGGCACCAGCTTTCAGGTTTACTTACCAGCAGTGGAAGGAATGGAAACAATTACTCCAGAAGAATTGCCACCACAGGCAGGACATGGAGAATTGATTTTGATTGTGGATGACGAAGTTGCTATTCAAGAAATTACAAAAACATCACTGGAAGCTCACAACTACAAAACCCTGATTGCCTGTGATGG
The DNA here is from genome assembly GCF_002245975.1 of Nostoc sp. 'Peltigera membranacea cyanobiont' 213. NCBI lineage: Bacteria > Bacillati > Cyanobacteriota > Cyanophyceae > Nostocales > Nostocaceae > Nostoc > Nostoc sp. 'Peltigera membranacea cyanobiont' 213. The sequence goes on from NZ_NOLI01000057.1 coordinate 28,970, forward strand.
CATTGAAGCGATCGCTCTCTACGCTCAAAATCAGGATAAAATTGATGCTGTACTGATGGATATTATGCTACCCACGCTAGATGGTTTAACTGCCATCCGTACCCTGCAAAAAATTAACCCCTTGGTCAGAATTATTGCCAGCAGTGGACTCATGTCTGACAAGAAACTCAGTGCAGTAGCTGCTATCGGTATCAATACATTTTTGGTAAAGCCTTATACTGTCAACGAATTATTGCTTTCTTTACATAAAGTCCTATCACAACTCAATTAATTACGTAAATATTCTGATATGTTTAAGTACAAAAGGCTGCCTGATTGATGTGGGTGCGAATTTTCTGAATTTGATATGATTGAGCATCGACTAACACACTCCTCTTATGGAGTCTAGGTACTGGGAAGAGTTTTTCTAACCCCATGCCCAATGCCCTATGCCCAATCCTTTTTAATATGCCTCGATTTCTCAGGTTAATCGTAAATATAGTAATCTTGAGTGCATTGTTGCTCATCTCTGTGCAAGTTTGGGCGCAAGATTGGCGACCGGTTCGCGGTGGTATCCCTTTCGGTATCAGTGGGATGGCTTTAATAAAGCAGCAAAGCAATTCTCTAGATTTTCTGATTGTCCATGACAACAAAAAACCCAATCAAACCCGTTTAGCAACTATTAGTCTTAAAGGAAAAAACCAACCTGAATATTTCCCTTTAAACTGGCCAAATAACATAGAATTGCCCATCGATTTAGAAGCTTTAACATCTGTTCCTGAGAAAACAAAATTTTCTTTTATCGCTTTAAGTAGTTCTGGAAAAGCCTATTACATTAGGTTAAATCCAGTCACTAAAACCATCTTAGTTCTCAAAGAATTCAATTTACCGGGAATTATTCAAGGAAATAATTTTGAAGGATTCGGATTACAAAATATAGACGGTAAATTAGTTGCTATTTGGGGACATCGAGGTGAAGGAGAACAACCAGCAACTATATTTTGGGGAATCTTTGATTTGGCTAGATATCAAATTAATCTCGGCGGTTCTACCAATCTGAAAGTACCGTTTCCGTTTGGTAATGTTCGTCATATTTCAGATATTAAGATAGACCCTGTAGGGATTGTGTACATCACCTCAGCAAGTGATGCTGGAGATGATGGCCCATTTCAATCATCTGTATATGTCGCTGGTTACTTGGGATTGCATGACAACAAAATTGTCTGGCGGCAAAATCCTCAACTTGTTCCTATTTACCGCTCTGATTACCACAAAATTGAAGGTATAGAACTTGTTCCCGGTGCGGAAGGTGGTGTAATTGTTGGTACAGATGATGAGAATTTGGGTTCCTACGTATACATGCTGGGTGGAAGTAACTGAAGTATGTCCTTGCTTGCTTATTTGCGATCGCTAGCATATCCTTATACACATATCGAAAATTTTGTCAAGTCATCGAGAGCGATCGCAATTTAGTATAAGTTGACCATTATCTGATTGATAACGGCCACTTAATTAATGAACCCTACACATTAAATCGGAACAACATTACATCCCCTTCCTGCACAACATACTCTTTCCCTTCACTACGAACCAACCCTTTCTCTTTCGCCGCATTCATCGAACCAGTCGTTACCAAATCTTTATAAGCAACAGTTTCGGCGCGGATAAATCCCCGCTCAAAATCACTGTGGATTACACCAGCAGCTTGAGGTGCAGACATTCCCGCATTAATTGTCCAAGCGCGGGTTTCTTTAGGGCCGCAAGTAAAATATGTCCGCAAGCCTAAAAGCGAGTAAGTTGCCCGAATCAATGATTTCAAACCGCCTTCTTCCACACCTAAAGACGCGAGAAAATCAGCCTTATCTTCTTCTGGTAACTCTACTAACTCCGCTTCAACTTGAGCCGAAACTATCACAACTTGAGCATTTTCTGTCGATGCAATTTGCCGCACTGTTTCCACAAAATGATTACCAGTAGCCAACTCATCTTCAGATACATTGGCCGCATAGATAATCGGTTTATAAGTCAGCAGTTCTAATCCCTTAATAATTACTTCTTCTTCTTCATTCAAGCTTACCTGACGCACCGATTTACCTTCATTTAAAGCCGCAGCTAATTTTTCTAAAACTGAGACTTCAAATTGTGCATCTTTGCTGGTACGAGCTTGTTTGCGAGTCCGATCAATTCGCCGCTCAATTTGTGCTAAATCTGATAAACCCAGTTCTATATTAATGATTTCAATATCTCGTGCTGGGTCGACAGAACCAGCAACATGGATAATATCGTCATTTTCAAAACAACGTACCACATGGACGATCGCATCAACTTCCCGGATGTGGGACAGGAATTGATTCCCTAGTCCCTCACCCTGACTTGCACCTTTAACTAAACCGGCAATATCTACAAACTCCACCCGCGCCGGAATAGTTTGTACCGAACTGCCAATCTTAGCAAGAACATTTAACCGTTCATCCGGTACTGCGACAACGCCGACATTCGGTTCAATCGTGCAAAAAGGGAAGTTAGCTGCTTCTGCTTTAGCATTAGCAACTACAGCATTAAATAAAGTAGATTTTCCGACGTTGGGAAGTCCGACAATTCCGGCTCTTAGCATTTTGGATTTTAGATTTGAGATTTTGGATTACATTACCAAGGTAATCTAAACAGGTTCCGGTATGGTTTGGGGAATTGGCCCTGGAACTGTTTGAGGAATGGGAGCAGGTACTGGTTCTGGTACAGGCCCAGGTAAGGGTTGGGGTATCGCTGGTCCCGGTACTGGTTCGGGACTAGGTAGCGGATTCGGGCCAGGAGTAGGGATTTGTGGTTCTGGTATAGAAATCGCAGTGGGATTAAGCATGGTAAGTTTAAATTAAATTATTCAACCTTCCCACGCTAGATGACAACCTCATCTGTTGACATCTCCCCAAATAGCTATACTCACGAACACATCCTTTAATAATTTACCCCTCTTCTCATTCTCTGCGCCCCTCTGCGCTTCCCTTTGCGCTCCTTTGCGTTTAAACTCCAACCTCAATTCCCCACCATTTCCACAAAACTACTCCTCCTTCACCTTTTCCACCACCTCTGGCACTGGATCGTAACCACCTGGATGAAACGGATGACAGCGCAAAATCCGCCGAGTTGCCATCCAGCTACCACGCAACACTCCAAATCGTTCAATAGCTTCAATAGCATACATCGAACAAGTTGGTTGAAAGCGACAAGTCGGGAGAAACAACGGCGAGATAAACATTCGGTAGCCCCGAATCAGCCAAATCAATAATAATTTCATTGCAACTACCCAAATCTTATAAATTAGTAACAGGGGTAAAAATTTTCATTTTGTTGCATCTTTGCTAATTACATTTTCTGACTTCACCTCAATTCCGGTTTTCTGGCTGCAAATTGCGTCGGCTGCAATTTGGGTGTTACTCATCCTTCTGATTGCATGGGTGGTAAACCGCTTTGCCGACAAGCCAGAAATCGTGCGGAAGATAGTTCATATTGGCACTGGTAATGTGATTCTAATCGCCTGGTGGCTAGATATTCCCGCCAGTGTAGGGATTACAGCTTCTATTTTAGCGAGTGCAATCACCTTATTATCCTACCGATTGCCTATTCTTCCTGGCATTAATAGTGTAGGACGGCAAAGTTTAGGAACATTTTTTTACTCTGTCAGTTTCGGTATTTTAGTCGCCTGCTTCTGGTACTTGCAACAACCCCAATACGCAGCACTAGGGATTTTGATCATGACTTGGGGAGATGGACTAGCAGCTTTAATTGGGCAACGTTTTGGTACACACAAGTATAAAATCTTTGGTACGCAAAAAAGTTGGGAAGGCTCCCTAACTATGATGCTCGTTAGCTATGTCGTCAGTAGTTTGATTTTAGTTGGAACTCAAGGAAACAGTTGGCAAATTTGGCCGATATCGCTGATGGTGGCATTTATCGCTACTGCTTTAGAAGCTGTTTCATTTTTGGGGATTGACAATTTAACAGTTCCTTTGGGTAGTGCAGCCCTTGCTTTCTATTTAAGTCAATTAATTTTGAATTAGTAATTGCTTTGAGTACTATCCCTAATTTTGTTTTAGAGAGGCTAACTAGATAGCTAATGATACTGATGACGTTCAGTACATAAAGGATAGCCAAAATCTAATCTGGGAACAAAAACGCGATAGAAAATCAATTTCCCGATCGGCTCAATCAATAAAAAATAAATATTTTTGAATATATTCAATACCACCCATTACGTGAAAAGTGAGCCGAGTCAATTACCGCGATCGCTCCAAAATCCAATCGAGTAAAATCGGATTGACTAACTCCGGCGCTTCATCCTGCGGACAATGCCCCACTCCCTCTAAAGGAATAAACTTTTCTACTTGGGGAAAGTTAGCTAATTCTCTCCCTAACTTAATTGGTTCCCACGGATCGGCCGTTCCCCACAAGATAATCGCTGGACACTGTAATAGTGGTAAAAGGTCTTCTGGTAGCGGCCCTGTAGAATAAGAAGTAAAAGCCAGGAACACAGCACTAGCACCTGGATCGCTTGCTGGTGAAGTGAGAATATCTACCAACTCATCTGTCACCATCTCAGGATTTGCATAAGCTTGTAGTAAAATCTTCCGTACAGTTTTCGGTTTGGCAAGTTGATTGAAAAAGAAATCGCCAACCGATTTGATAGATAACAGGCGTTGCAGTAAAGGCGCTCCGTAACGACGAGATAAAGGTAAAGTTTCCCGTTTGCGATCGTGCAACAGCCGTAAAGAACAGTTGAGCAAAGCAACTCCTAAAACAATATCTGGGTTGCCAACTGCTGCTTGCATGGCTACAATACAGCCAATTGAATTGCCAACTAAAAAAGCAGGTTCGCCGACAACTTCGCGGCAAAAATCTGCTACTTGTTGTCCCCAGGTTTCTAGAGTGTAGGAAATTTTTTCACCAGGTTGAGGTTTTGCAGAACCGCCAAAACCAATCAAATCAATAGCATAAACACGGCAATTTTGTGCTAATACAGGAATATTTTTCCGCCAATGCCACCAAGAAGCCCCAAATCCATGCACCAGGACAACAACTGGGCCAGTGGTTCCTTGGGTTTGATAGGAGATAGGGAAATCTTGCCAAATCCAGGTTTTTGTAGAGGTAAATGCTGTTTCTGAACTTGATGTTGTCATAGGAAACTTGATAAATATAAGGGTAAAAGCCTTTTAGCCGTAAGGCACAAGTAAAATTGTTTTTAATTTGAACAAAATTTATCAGATTTTTAAAGTAAATGCTTTGCTCTAGTGATAACTTAGACATACACCACTAAAGCTTCTAAGCTGATAATTTTATGCAGCATAGAGAGTTTTCGTCTTGTTGATAGAGGCAATTTACTCACAACTTAGATTATCTCAGCATTAGGAATCATAACTTCTATGATGCAAATAATATTTTTGCGATTTATTCAAATGTGAGTGATATTAGCATCAGTGCTAGATTCAGTAGTTTCACAATTTACGATCGCTAATGCGAGTCTATAACATTATCGAATATGAGGCATCGGCTAAGGGGTGGTTTGCAACTGGAAACTGACGCTGAATTTAACAATATTTTTCTTGTTCCTAGTTCTGCGAGCCAGACAACATGAATTTACTAGAAACAATCGATACTCCCATTGGGAGCTATGCACCCGATTTTGAACTGCCAGGAATTGACGGTCAAGTACACCATCTTAGGCGTTATCTTGAGAAGTTTCGAGCAGTGGGCGTTATTTCCTTATGTAACCACTGTCCTTATGTAGAGTGGTATATAGACAGGTTAAAAAACATTCAAGCCGAATTTGCCCCCAAAGGCTTCACACTAATTGGGATGAATGGTAGTGATGGTAATATTGAAACTAGGCCAAGCTTTGAAAATATGAAGGCTTTTGCCCAGCGTCATAATTTGAACTTTCCTTACCTGTGGGACTCGACGCAAGATGTAACCCAGAGTTTTGGGGCGACAAAAACACCAATGGCTTTTTTAATAGATGCTAATGGTATAGTCCGTTACAAAGGCAAAATTGACAATCATCCCCAAGATGCATCAGCAGTGGGAGAGGAATATTTGAGAAATGCGATCGCCTCTCTATTTCTTGGTCAGACAATAGATGTACCACAAACAGAACCAGTCGGGACTACATTGATTTGGCGTAACTAGACATAGATAGTCCCTGTAACTGCTATCTTGAATTGGAGGCAATTGCAACTTTTTTGATAAAGCGTAACTTCATGGGAACGAATTACCGACGGGTTTTACTCAAACTGAGCGGTGAAGCCTTAATGGGCAACATGGGCTATGGCATTGATCCAGAAGTGGTCAAAGGAATAGCACAAGAATTAGCAGAGGTGATAGCCACTGGCACTCAAATTGCCATAGTTGTTGGCGGTGGCAATATTTTTCGTGGCGTTAAAGCAGCGTCGGCGGGGATGGACAGGGCAACCGCTGACTATATTGGGATGATTGCCACGGTAATGAACGCCATGACGTTGCAAGATTCGCTAGAACACATAGGGGTACAGACGCGGGTGCAAACCGCGATCGCTATGCAAGAATTAGCAGAACCATATATCCGTCGTCGTGCCATCCGTCATCTTGAAAAAGGGCGGGTGGTAATTTTTGGTGCTGGTTCGGGAAATCCCTTCTTTACTACAGACACCACGGCGGCACTAAGAGCAGCAGAAATTGATGCCGAAGTGATTTTTAAAGCCACCAAAGTAGACGGGGTGTATGATGCAGATCCTCATATTTATCCTAACGCCAAGCGTTACAATAGCCTCACCTACGCGCACGTTTTAGCCAAAGATTTGCGGGTGATGGATAGTACTGCGATCGCCTTGTGTAAAGAAAATAATATCCCAATTCTGGTATTTGACCTAACGGTGCGAGGTAACATCCACCGAGCAGTCTTGGGAGAATCCATCGGTACCCTTGTGGGAGGTTCTTGTGATATTAGCTGACGCGAAAAGCAAAATGCAAAGTTCTGTTGAGTCAACTCAACGAGCTTTTAACACGATTCGCACTGGTCGTGCCAATGCGAGTCTATTAGATAAAGTATTAGTGGACTATTACGGTTCGCCTACGCCCTTAAAATCACTGGCAAACATTAGCACGCCAGATGCCTCGACAATTCTGATTCAGCCCTACGAGCGCAACACCCTAAACATCGTTGAGAAGGCGATTTCTCTCTCCGATGTGGGTTTAACACCCAGCAACGATGGTTCTGTAATTCGGCTGAATATTCCGCCTTTGACAAGCGATCGCCGGAAAGAATTTGTCAAAATGGCTACAAAGTATGCTGAAGAGGGTCGTGTTGCTATTCGCAACATCCGCCGCGATGCCATAGACTCGATTCGCAAGCAGGAGAAAGCTTCTGAAATCTCCAAAGATGAATCAAAAGACCAGCAAGACGACTTGCAAAAACTGACAAATGAGTATACTGCCAAAATAGACTCACTCTTGGCAGAAAAAGAAAAAGACATTACGACTGTTTAAAGTCTAAAGTCTTAAGCATAAAGGCTGAAGGATGATAGTTAAATTCTTCAGCCTTTATCATTTTTTAGCTATCTCACAAAAATTGAACAAGTAAACGGACGTGAATAATTAAAGTAGGGACAATTCATGAATTATGACCCTACTCAGTAAAAAATTAACTAATTCAGGAGCAAAAATTCAGCCTTATGTACGACTGCATCATCGTCGGCGCTGGGCCAGCTGGTGGAACGGCTGCATATCATTTAGCCAAGCAGGGGCGTTCAGTATTAGTGTTAGAAAAGGAACCCCTGCCAAGATATAAACCTTGCGGCGGTGGTGTATCTCCAGCGATCGCTCAATGGTTTGACTTTGATTTTAGCCCAGCCATTTCTGTAAAAGCTGACTCCCTTCGCTTTACCTGGAAATTGGGCGACCCTGTGGAAGCAAAAATTGCCACAGAAGAACCAGTCTGGATGGTGCGACGAGATATTTTTGACCATTTTATAGTGCAGCAAGCACAGAAGCTAGGGGCTGAACTACGAGATAATACTGAAGTAACGAGTATTGAATTTAAAGGCGACTATTGGCAAGTTAACACAGCCAATGAGCCAATTACAGGTCGCTACTTAATCGCAGCTGATGGTGCTAAAGGGCCAATGGCAAAATGGCTCGGCTTCAAAGAACGTAAACGCCGTTTAGCAGCAGCTTTAGAAGCAGAAGTTCTGGCAACGGTGAAGGACAAATCCACGATTCACTTCGAGTTTGGCTTAGTGAAAAATGGCTACATTTGGAACTTCCCAAAAGCTGATGGTTATTCCATTGGTGTCGGTACGTTTATCGGTGGCGAACCCCAAGATTTTAAGAAGATTTTAGATGAGTATGCGCGATCGTTTAATGTAGATATCAAAACTAGCAAGCAGTATGGTTATCCCCTTTGTTTGTGGAATGGCAAGCAAAAGCTGCATACCCAAAATGCAGTTTTGGCTGGGGAAGCTGCTTGTGTAGTCGATCCCATGACAGCAGAAGGTATTCGTCCCTCAATTTTTAGCGGTTTAATTGCAGCAGGAGCTATTAATGAGGCTCTTTCTGGTGACACCAACGCTTTAGAAAAATATAGTGAAGCTATTAATGAAGAATGGGGTACTGAGATGGCTTGGGCGCAAAAATTAGCTGGAGCATTCTATCGCTTTCCAAGCATTGGCTACAAAGCTGGTGTTAAGCGCCCCTCTGGTGCCAAAATCATGGGTAAAATCCTCTGTGGAGAGCTACGCTATGGCGACATTGCCGATCGCGCCCTAAAGCGGTTAATTCCTGGTTTTGGGCTTAAGTATTAGGGATTAGATAACGAATATCTAGCAGACGAGACACAAACCCCACAAAAATTAATCATCCTTTCTAGGGTGGGCATCTCGTCCACCCTATTTTCACTTTATTTATGCCTATCTACTTACCATTTCTCTAAACTAGGGTTTTAGACAGGGAACTTTCAAAGGTCTGCAATATAATTCCCAGAATCTTATCGACTGCATTAACATGATATTCTATCGAGTCAATGCAAACAGTATTCTGTTCTAAAGTTAAGAATTTCCAAGCAGTTCCACTTGTCACAACTCCATATATCACTTTAATATCATTTCCTGCTCTTTGATTGAATATCTGAGCAGCAATCATTGTGGCTGTACATTGCCCCAATCCGGCGATGATATTCTCATTTTTGGCCTCTATAACAGTGACTACTGGGGCACTGATAAAATACTGTTCACCAGATGCACTAAGGATGAAGTCACAAAAACCTGAGAGTCCTTTTGCAGGATCGATATTGAACTCTGTACCTGAAAATAAACTGATTTGATAATTTAACTGTCGCCTCACCTCAGATAGAATAGGAGCGATTAAGAACTCAGAACGAGCTTTTTCACTGTTGATGGCAGTAGCTAAAGTGAGGTTCTCATTCAGCAACTGCTTTAGCAAGTCAGAGGGCTGCACCCCGCCGACAGTCAGAAACAGATTACGTGTCTCTTCCAAAGTTAAGCTAAATGTATCTCTGACTTTAAGAAGACTAAAATCACTGTATGCCATAGACTCATGCTCCAGTTTTATCTTAATTGTGCATGACTCACCCAGTACCATAAGACATTTAACACGAAATTAAAAATACCTAGAGAAAAGCCAGATACTTGTTCCGGTTCCCAGTACACAAATAATTCCCGCCAAACCAGCTAGGGGTTTTTTATTCTTACCTGTGAACCAGTCAGAGACAATACCAGTGTAAGTAATTAATTCTGCTGTATCTAGGGTTGCGATCGCCCATATCCACCCCGCGTGTAGGCCCCAAGCTAAACCCAAGTTGTTGCTAGAGGCAAAACGTGCCAACACCAGCACCATTCCCATCAGCCACAATCCAGGGAGTTGGGGTGCGGTTTCACGTTGCTCCCAAACTAGATGTAGTAAGGCAAAAATCAAGCTAGAAATTGCTGCAGCGACCCAAACGGGATAATCCTGCGCTAATTCAGTGAATAGAAAACCCCGAAAAACTAACTCTTCTATCCCACCGACTAATAACGCTATCAAGAAAATCGGTAGCAAGATAGGTAGTAGTAACTTGAAATTCGTTTTTTCAAAAGAACACCAACCTAACCCAAATTGCCCACTAAATACAATAGCTAGGCTAACCACTCCCAAACAGAAACCTAGCGCTAAAGAACCAAAAGTTGAAAGATTCCCAATCAAGCCGTAATCAAAAAAAGATTTATTGGTAAACCAACTAACTCCCCACAGAATTGGGGGAGCTAATAGGTAAAGTGACACCAATAACGGCATTTTTTGCTCTGGCTGCAAAGGTTTAGGGGGTTGCCAATTGAGCAATATTGCTGATATTGCGGCTACTGGCAACCAGCAAACTATCCAGAAAATAAAAAATACCATCACTATAATTAGTGCTGGTGCATTTTGCATAAATGCTAATAAGGCATTGACCGAAGGCTCAAAAAAAGTTATCAAAAAAAACACGATAGACTTCTTGCACTATAGATTTCTTGCTGATTAATCAAGACTCTACTAAATTTGGTGAATTATGCAAGGGGTCTAATCGTATTTTTTACCTGAGACAAAATTTTTTCAATAGAGTTAGCAGTTTGCTGATGGTAAGGATAAGTTTCAGGTGATGATAACTTGTCCTTACCCCGACAGCAAATTTACTCTTCGTCTTCCAAATCTTCGTCAGATTCCTCAGAGTCTATATCTGCTGAGGTGAGTTTTTTATCACTTTCACCAAGTTGAATCAAGTGAATATGCTTGTATCCAAGCCTAATTTCAAACTCATCTCCTGACTTTAAGCCCATTGCTTTGGTATATGTAGCACCAATCACAATCTGACCATTTTGATGGACACTAACTCGGTATGTCGGTTCGCGACCACGACCATCTTTAGGTGCTTCTGGACTGAGAGGAATTCCTCTAGCCGATAGCAAAGCGTCATAAAAATCTGTGAGATTGACACGAACCTGATTATTCTTAGTAACAGTGTAATAGCCGCACTGTTTGGCTCTTTCTCGGCGTGGTAAAGTGGAAAGTTCTTTTACTTTCGCAAGTAGTGTTTTTCCGGTTAATGGCGCGGTTGCAGTTTCAGTCATTATGCTCAAATTTTCCTTACTCTCTCCAAGCTGATAAACGATGTAGTCTCATGCCAGCATTTGACTTTTTAGCATGTGCATAGAGCTACTTAGGACTCTAAGGTAACGGGTGAATCACTGCCGATAGGAGACAAAAGCACTTCATATTATGGTTGTCCACAACCAATTAGAGGTCATAGTTGCCATAGAAACTAATTTTGCTGATTTCACGGCACTTTTAACCATTATTCGCCATCAGAAATGAAATTATTTTCTCTTTTGGCGCTACTGTAGCGGTGCAACTTTCAGCCACCTTTACAAATGGGGTTGGTTCTACTCCAAATAAGTCGTAGACCCAATAAATTGCAGTTTTTTCACTTTCAGTGCTTGCCCTTCTGCTAATGAGCAGGTAGAGTTTTCTCTACTTATCCTCTCAAGCTTAGGACAGCATAGTATTTCAATAGAGTCCTACGGGCTTATGCCCTTTTGTCCTGCCAGTAGAGACGCGAATTTTCTTGTCTCTACATTACGAATCAACAAAGCAGTAGTAGCCGCGCTGATACGGCTATTGATTCTGGTTTTGTGAGTTCGTAATTTTATATTAAATACTAGCATGGACTAATAATAGCAAAATAGTTGTTTAATTTTGAATTAAAATTGCTGGTAAATTTTTATTTAAATTTCTGGACTTAAAGGTTGCAAAAAGCCGTGACGATTTTCCTAAACCTTTATTGCATTATAAAAATTTATCTAATTTAGACGAGTAGTTTTGACCAATGAGTTAAATTCAAGATTTTCTTGATTGAGAGGAGGCAAAAATCTCAAAGTCATGCCTATCATGGATTCCCTGATGTGTGAGACTCTTATTTGAAAGTGGTAAGGATTTTTCCTCGGTTTATTACCGTAAGCTCAAAAGCAGTCAGAGTATTTTCTACGTCTGTCTATGGTAAGAATAAATCTCTTAACATCCGCCTAGCGCTTAATTGCCACTACTATATATTAAAGATGTGCTTTTACACTTCTATATAATCAAAAAATTCCGTCAAGCGGTTGTAAAGGCGGAATTTTCCAGCTAGGACTGCTTGACTCAAGTTGATATGAAGAGGTGTTGCTAACCGGAAATGCATTTAATTTGCATCCGAATGCTAGAACAAAGATAAACCTGAGTCCCTTTCTAAGTAAAGTCCCTTTCTTTTTCATTCTCAAACGGCTAAATTCAATGTCAAGCGACCATTAGATTTTTGGCGTTTTATCTCAAAAATTGACACAAATCTTGCCTACAGCGTAGCTAAAAGTAAAATTTTAATGGTTATCCTTAAACTAGAATCAGTTGCCCTTTAATCGTCAGTCTATTAACACCAGGCTTTGAATTGAGGGCAAAAAAAGTATAGCTCACTTTTCACAACTACCTGCCTTGACTCATGATTGTTAAGGCTGATGAAGTAATTTTAAAATTTTGGTTAGTGGTCATGGAAGTTATTTTTAAGGTCATTCGACAGCAACAAAATTCCTCCCCTGTTGTGCAAACCTACCTTGTAGAGGCAGAACCAGGTAATACAATCTTGGATTGTCTGAATCATATTAAGTGGGAGCAAGATGGAACGTTGGCATTTCGCAAAAATTGCCGTAATACCATTTGTGGTAGCTGTGCTGTGCGAATTAATGGGCGTTCGGCTTTAGCTTGCAAGGAAAATGTTGGTAGTGAACTTGCTAGATTACAACAAATACCATCATCCCAAAGTAAAGTAAATGCCATTCCTGAAATCACGATCGCACCTCTCGGCAATATGCCCGTGATTAAAGATTTGGTTGTAGATATGAGCAGTTTCTGGAATAATTTAGAGGCAGTTGCTCCTTATGTAAGTACGGCAGCACGGCAAGTACCAGAAAGAGAGTTTTTGCAAACACCGCAAGAGCGATCGCGCCTCGATCAAACTGGTAACTGTATTATGTGCGGTGCTTGTTATTCTGAATGCAACGCCCGTGAAGTTAATCCAGACTTTGTTGGCCCCCATGCTCTTGCCAAAGCTTACCGGATGGTAGCGGATTCCCGCGATAGCGATACCGAAAATCGTTTAGAAAGCTACAACGAAGGTACTAAAGGCGTATGGGGTTGCACCCGTTGTTTATACTGCGATTCAGTTTGTCCAATGGAAGTTGCACCATTAGAACAAATCACCAAAGTTAAACAAGAAATTCTCACCCACAAAGAAGCTAGCGATAGTCGCTCAATTCGTCACCGGAAAGTATTGATAGATTTAGTTAAAGAAGGTGGTTGGATTGATGAACGTCAATTTGGTTTACAAGTAGTTGGTAATTATTTTCAAGATTTAAAAGGATTACTTAGTCTTGCACCCCTCGGTTTGCGGATGATTCTCCGAGGTAAGTTTCCCCTATCATTTGAACCTTCAGAAGGGACAGAACAAGTGCGATCGCTCATTGAATCTGTGCAACAAGAAGAGAAACTGGGGACTAGGTATTAGGGATTGGGTATTAGGGATTGGGATTAAATGAATTCTTTCCCAGTCCCCAGTCCCCAGTCCCCAGTCCCCAGTCCCCATTTTTTCAACGTGGTTCTTGAGGTATATTTAACGGCTGTCCATTCCGGTCATATACTAAAATATCCCACTGCCCGTTGTTACTGGACTCAAAAGCAATCCTACTACCATCAGCGCTGATTGTAGGGTTGCGGACTTCAGCTTGGAGGTTATTAGTCAAATTTCGTGATTGGCGTGTTTCTCGGTCATAAAGAAAAATAGCCGATCGCCCCTGGCGGCTAGCCGCAAATACAATATAACGACCATCTTGGGAAACACTAGGATGATTTGCGATCGCATCAAAGGAATTTAAACCTGGCAAATCAACCAAATCGCGAGTCACCGTATCAAACATATAAACATCTTGGCTACCGCGTCGGTCGGTAATAAAAACAATATATCTCCCAGAAATTTGGGGGTTTAATTCTGACGCTAAACTATTGAGACTCCGACCCCCCGGATCAAAGGGATAACTCAAAAGGCGAGGGTAGCCAAAACACCCAGTTAATAAACTTAAGCAGAAAAATACAGGTATAAATAAAACACGTTTCATATAATTTAGTCATTAGTCATTAGTTAATAGTCTCATAACTCCTAACTCCTAACTCTTGTAGAGACGCGATTAATCGCGTCTCTACTCCTAACTCCTACGGAGGTGAACCTACGGTTGCACCGTTGGGAATATCTAACTCAATATTTGGCCCCCGGTCTAGGACTTCAATATCCCACTGACCACGGCTAGCACTTTCAAAGACAACATAACGTCCATCTGGGCTGATATTTGGTTTTCTGATCCAGCCGCGATAGGTTGGTGTGACGATTTGCGACTGTTGTGTAGCGCGATCGTAAAGCGCCACCACCGCCCTACCTTGGTCGCTAGTAAGATAAGCAATATAACGCCCGGTATAGCTCAAGCTAGGACTTTCAGCAATTGTCTCTGCTCGGTTTATGCCCGGTGTACCAATAAACTGTTGCCTCTCCAAATCGAAAACTAGCAGTTGCTGATTACCATTCCGATTAGATACAAACGCTAAAAAGCGCCCATTTCCACTCAAAGCGGGTTGCTCTTCGGTGTAGCGACTGTTGAGAGAAGTAGGCCCTATGGGAATATCGTTATAACTACAAGATGCAAGCAAACCTGTTAAACCAAAAACCAGGCTCCAATGAATTGGTCTTTGGAGCCAAAATGTAGGCGTAAATTTTTCCACCTCAACTGTTTTCCGTCGCCTCTAAACGTACTTCCACGCCAACTGTTTTAAACATCGTCATCAAAATCGGTCGAATTATCTGGCCCCTGATTTGGCTTTTCAATGGGGTTGTATGGTACATAATCAGTTGGGATTGCGTCATCATCTTCACGCGGTCTTCGAGAAGTTGAGTCAGTGGGTGAACGCCGCCTTCTTGGTCTAGGAGCAACATCATCTTCCCGGCTTTCTGGACGTTGAGAACCGTTATTATTACGGCGAGAAGGTTTTCTGACTTCCCCTCCCGAACTTTCCCAATCATCAACTTGCCTAGATGAAGAACCCCAATTTTCATCTTCAGGGCTTTCAGAAGGGCGATTCACAGGACGGCCAGAAGTCCGCCGCCGCGTTCTATCTGCTGGAGCCTGTCTTTCGCTACTGCTTCTTTCGTTACTGCTGCTATTGCGGCGTTCTGAACGACGGGGGGGTTGCTCCTCGTAGTAGTCATCACGAGTGGAAATCTTATCCCTGCTACCCTGAATCCGGGCACGCACGGGGCGTTCCTCTTCGTCTTCATAAGGCAATGGATCTAAATCTGCATCCATTTCAGCTTGATACTTTTTGCGATCGTTGTAGGAATAGCGATCGCTAACTGGTCGGTCTTCATCCACAATCGGAGTGTTACGCTTTGCTTGCTGGGTAGCTATACTCCGCAGGCGAATACTTTCAACTGCAAAAAATACAGTTGTGCCAACTAAAAGCAGTTGACCAAATTGGAGAATCGGGTCTAGCCGCCATCCTTGAAACACAAGAATAAAGCCGCAGAGCAAACCGACTGCCGCAAAAAAGATATCTTGATCTCGTGACAATTCTGGACGCACAGTGCGGAGAAAATACAGTGCTGCCCCAGCCACAGCCAGGAAAATTCCTAGAATACTGGCTGAATTTGCCCCAAAATTTACCTGAGCCAGAAAACTGGCTGAGTTCAGCCCAAAATTTATCATTGCTGTTTTCCCAATATCAAATCTATGTTAGCGAGTCACAATTAAAATCACTACTGTAATTAGGCACGATAAATATTGAAGCTTCAAAGCCTCCAACAAAGAAGCTCTGAAGCTGTTCGCCGAAAAGTAAAAACACCTATGTATGTCATCTACAACTCCCACCAGCCGCAGTTTTCGCTGCTTTTGGTGAAATAAATGTAGATAGCTGACAGACAATCGATTATGAGAGTTAAATTAACTCTCATAAGCATTATGAACGCTGAATTTTATCTTTTTGGCTAATGAAAATTAGACCAACTGTAACGGGTATTACAACAATTGCAGTACCCCAAGCCAAACTCCAAAGAAAATTTGCTAAAGAAGGCGTCATACTTCTCAACCTTTTTTTACACACTTCATCCTAATTTTAATAGTGTATTACTTTCTTGAGAAGCCTCGAAGTCGGAACTGCCAAACTTAGTAACTGCTGTGAGGGAGTTTACTTTTTTATTCGACAAGAAAGTTACAGCATTTGGTTAAAATAATGATGAGAGTGCTTTACAAAGCTTAAAATTTTTGTGGCGATGTCTAAAACAGTCTACGCCTAAGCGAAGCGCGGCTTGCCGTTGCCTAAGTCTTTCTTTACAGATAGTACCTTAAACCGATGACTGGTGTTGACCTGACTGCTTGGATTCTTGGCCCTGTGTTAGGGGTGATGACATTTCTATTTATATTTCGGATCATTCTCACTTGGTATCCGCAAGTGAATCTGAATCGTTTGCCCTTCAATTTAATAGCTTGGCCTACCGAACCATTTTTAGTGCCATTGCGAAAACTTGTACAACCTATAGGCGGAGTGGATATTACACCTATTATTTGGGTTGGTATCTTTAGCCTGCTGCGAGAAATATTACTAGGTCAACAAGGATTGTTGACTATGGCATCTCGTATGAATTAGGGAATTGGGCATGGGGCATTGGGCATGGGGCATTGGGAATTGGAGAGAAGTCAAAATTACCTCTTTCCCCTCTGCTCCCCTCCCCAGTCCCCAGTCC
>NZ_NOLI01000058.1:0-44609 GCF_002245975.1 Nostoc sp. 'Peltigera membranacea cyanobiont' 213
TTAAAATGATTATCATTATTGTTTAAAATTGGATTCTTGGTTTTTGTTGATTAATTTATTCTTTGGAAGTCCCTAAAAGCTACCTGGACACGCTTTACTTTATAGTTGATTGCTATTTTGTTTTCATCAAGGCTGGATTACCTGCACAACTTTTACCTGACTCACCGATTAATACTCAATCAAACCAACTCACCTCTTGGACTCAAACTCCATTTGCAGACGAGAAAGAAGAGGATTCTTCAGGAGAAACATTCAGCCTTGATTTTGATTTGTAACCCCTAGCTCAATAAAGTCTGACACGATTGACTTTTTATCTTTTCTTTAATTCTAGGTTTTTACTATCGCTCTTCCATCACTCTCATCAAACAATAATCGAAGCAGAAAACTGAAACTATCACCCAATCAAGGTTTGAGGCTTTATTTTCTAATAGAAATTCAAAAATCTAGCTAAAAACTGAAAACCGAAGTCTCGTAAGCCTTGCAGCGATTGCTTTTCCCAAGACTGATGAAAGAGCGCTATAGGAATCCTATTTGATTTTTGAAAAAGAGTACGAGATAATACGGCTGAGAGAACAAGTGTAAAAGCAGACTATGATAAACGAGGAGAGACGTTTTTGTGTCTTGATTGAGAAATCCGGGAGAAATTGTTTCCAAAAGACCACCTACGACTTTAGAGTTTTGAAATAACTATCTATCTGAAGGCGAGGTATGACAACAAGCTTTAGTCGGCGTGAATTTATCTTGTTTGGTTCAGCAGCATTTGCTACTAGCTTAGTGGTGCAAGCTTGCACTAATAAGCCGACGACACCAACAGCGACAACAACGGATGGTACTGAAGGGTTTAAAATAGCGATCGCTCTCCCTGGAATGATTACTGACAAAGGCTGGAATCAATCTGGTTATGAAGGAATTAATCTAGCAAAACAAAAGCTAGGTACAGAAACCGCCTATGTAGAAAAAGTAGCACAAGCAGATCAAACAGAAGTATTAACAGATTTTGCTCGTAAAGGCTACAATATCATCTTCGCACATGGCGGACAATTTGATGCTGCAATTGAACAAGTCGCCTCACAGTTCCCCAATACATTTTTTGTGGGTGTGAATGGTAATCTTAAGGCTGAGAATATTGCTTCTTTACGAATAGATCACCTACAAGCTAGTTATTTGTGTGGCATTATCGGTGCTTCTGTCACTAAATCTAATAAATTATCTTATATTGCTGGAGAGAAGTTCCCCGCTACCGAGGGAGAACTCCGGGGATTTGAATTAGGAGCAAAGTCTGTTAAACCAAATATCCAAATTACCTCTACTTTTACAGGTGATTGGAATGATGTTGCCAAAGCCAAGGAAGCGACGCTCGCACTAATTTCTTCTGGTGCTGATGTCATCTATCAATGGTTAGATAATGCCTCAGCCGCAGTCTTACAAACAGCAGGTGAAAAAGGAGTATATGCTTTTGGCAACACCAAGGATCAATTAGATGTTGCACCAAAAGCTGTTTTAACCAGCGCTGTAAAACGCTTAGATTTAGCCATCGCTTACATAGCAGAATTAGCTAAACAAAAACAAATCAAAGGACAAATATATACAATTGGGTTAGAAAGAACAGATATCTTATTTTTAGGAAAATTCGGAGAAATTATACCAGAAGTCGTAAAGCAAAAGGTATTGAATGCAAAGCAAGATATTGTTAATAAAAAAATCGTTTTTGAAGACTGTAAAGAGGCTGGGAAAGATACGCGCTGCCTAAAAAAAGCAACAACATAGTACCGCAGGGCGGAAGCCAAAAAGCTTACAGGGCAAAATTTTTGGGGATTTGGAATGGGCGGTTTATTACGCTGTACTGTAATAGGTTTAGTAGACTAGATTAAAAAACTTTTGTAGTAAGGACTTTAGTCCAGATTTTGAGGACTAAAGTCCTCACTACGAGCTATCATTTTAGTGAATATGAACTATTTGCGCTTAAACAATATTAGCAAACGCTTTGGGTCTTTTATTGCTAACGACAATATCAACCTCTCTGTTGCATCTGGAACCATTCATGCAATACTAGGCGAAAATGGTGCAGGTAAGAGTACTTTAATGAATATTATTAGTGGACTCTATCAACCTGATGCTGGGGAGATTTATCTTCAAGAAGAATCAATAAAAATTACTTCACCAAATGAGGCAATTAAATTAGGGATTGGCATGATTTACCAACATTTCATGCTTGTACCGAAATTGACTGTCACAGAAAATATCATCTTAGGGATGGAGAAAACTTGGCGGCTAAATTTACAAGATAAACAGCAACAAATTGCCGCATTATCCCAAGCTTACGGATTAGAAATTGACCCCACTGCCAAAGTTGAAAATTTATCTGTTGGGGCACAACAACGGGTAGAAATTCTCAAAGTTCTCTACCGGAGAGCAAAGTTGTTGATTCTTGATGAACCTACAGCAGTTTTGACACCGCCAGAAGTAGAATCATTAATTGCTATCTTGCGACAATTGGCAGCCGCAGGTAACACAATCATTTTTATCAGTCATAAATTAGAAGAGGTAATGAATCTCTGTGATTCAGTAACAGTTTTGCGCCAGGGAAAGGTAGTAGCAACAATATTAACTTCAGCAGCGACACCTCAGCAGTTAGCAACATTAATGGTAGGACGTGAGGTAAGTTTACAGTTAAATAAAAGTCCTACATTACCAGGAGAAATCATCCTATCGGTGCAAAATTTACAAGTTGCTGATGAAAGAAATATTCCGGCTGTAAATAATGTATCTTTTGAACTGCGGGCGGGAGAAATTTTAGGAATTGCTGGTGTCGATGGGAATGGACAGCGAGAATTAGCTGATGCCATTGCTTTTGTGCGGACTATTAAGCAGGGTAAAATTGAGTTTACGCCCAAGCATTCCTCAGTGGCCTACATTCCAGAAGATAGGCAGACAATGGGATTGGTGTTGCAATTTAGCATCGCCCAAAATTTGATTTTAAAAGCTTTTAAATATCTGCCATTTTGTCGCCGTTTTTTGTTACAACCAGAAGCGATCGCTAATCGTGCCCAAGCTGCAATGCAAGAGTTTGACATTCGGGCGAATGGGATTGATATCAAGGTAAGTCAGCTTTCGGGAGGAAATCAACAAAAAGTGGTGTTAGCGCGAGAACTGGCCCAAACACCAGCTTTAATAATCGCTATGCAACCCACAAGGGGGTTAGATGTCGGGGCGACAGTAGCCGTCCAGTCTCGAATCTTAACAGAACGCGATCGTGGCGCGGCAATTTTGTATATTTCTACTGAGTTAGAAGAAGTGATGGCAATGAGCGATCGCATTGCCGTAATCTACAGAGGTGAGTTTTTGGCTATTTTGGATGCAGCCACAGCGAAGGTTGAAGAAATTGGTTTTTTGATGGCTGGTGGGGGGTTAATCAATGATCCCAACTAATCGGATGAAATTCCTGTTACCAATCCTATCACCCCTCATTGCGATCTCCTCCGCCCTTATCGTCGGTGCTATCCTCATGCTAATTGCTGGGGCAAATCCCATCACTGCATACAGCATTTTATTTCAAGAATCTATCTCTACCTACTTTGGATTTGGTAACACCCTCACCAAAATGACACCGCTATTGTTCGCTAGTTTGGGCGTGTTAGTAGCATTGCGGGCTGGGCAATTTAATATCGGTGGAGAAGGACAAATTTATCTGGGTGCATTGGGAAGTACTTTAATCGGGTTATATGTGCAAGGATTACCTGCGGTGATTCATATCCCCTTAGCACTTTTGGCAGGATTTTTCTTTGGTGCAGTTTGGGGTTGGATTCCTGGTTATCTCAAAGCCATGCGCGGAGTGAATGAGGTAATTACTACATTATTGCTCAACTATATCGCGGTGAATTTAGTTAGCTACCTCGTACAAAACCCATTAATGGCCACAGGTGCGCCTAGTCCTTATTCGCCATTAATTGCTAAAACATCGCGTTTGCCGATTCTCTTACCGCAAAGCCTTGCCCATGCTGGGATTTTATTCGGTTTAATTGCCGCAGGTATTTTATGGGTATTGTTAGTGCGATCGCCTCTAGGTTATCAAATTACAGCAGTGGGATTTAACCCAATTGCTGCCCGTTATGCCCATATATCTGTTGAACGTACCATTATGCTGGTGATGGCTTTTTCAGGTGGTTTAGCTGGGTTGGCTGGGAGTTGTGAGGTGATGGGGTTGAAATATCGGCTATTTGAACAAGTTTCACCAGGTTACGGATTTGATGCGATTGCGATCGCTTTTTTAAGTCGTGGTAGTGTTATCGGTGTAGTTTTGACTTCTTTGTTTTTTGCAGCGCTTCGCAGTGGTGCAAATGTGATGCAGCGTAGTGCAGGTGTGTCGGTTACAGTAGTTTACGCGATTCAAGGGTTTATGGTGTTATTTATTGCTATCAGTCTCGCGGTCGAAAGAGAAATAAGAGTAAAAACGCAGAGGGACGCCAAGGTTTAACGCAGAGGAACACAAAGAAAACTCTGCGATACTTTGCGCTTCCCTCTGCGTTTAAAAATAACTCCATGAATAATTTCAACTTCTTCTCCGATTACTTAATCGCTACTTTACGCCTAGCCGTCCCCCTAGCATTTGCAGCCCTTGGAGGATTGTACTCGGAACGAGCAGGCGTCTTAAATATCGCCTTAGAAGGAATGTTGCTTACAGGTGCTTTTACTGCTGCTGCTGCCACTTTCTACATAGGTAATCCCTGGCTTGGTATCCTCGCTTCCTTAATTGCAGGTGGATTAGTCGGACTACTCCATGCTGTTTTGTGTGTAACTTTGCGTGTCGATCAATTGGTATCTGGGCTAGCAATTAATCTCGTTGCAGCTGGATTAACATCGTTTTTAGCCCGGTTAGTGTTTAGTGGCAGTAGTACGCAGCAGTTACCTGGAATTGGGGCAATTACTATTCCTGGTTTAGCCAATATTCCCCTAATCGGGCCGCTACTATTTCAGTCAGATTTTTTAGTATACTTATTATTTATCTTAGTCATTTTAACTACATACATTTTATTTAAAACTAGCTTTGGATTGACATTGCGGGCAGTGGGAGAATCTCCGAAAGCTGCTGACACAGCAGGTATTTCTGTAGCATTTGTTCGTTATATCGCTGTGGTGATTAGTGGCTGTCTTGCGAGTTTAGGAGGTGCTTATTTAACTCTCGTACATGTAAGATTTTTTGCCGAAGGGATGAGTGCTGGTAAAGGATTTATTGCGATCGCAGCATTAATTTTTGGCAGATGGCATCCTATAGGTAGTGCTTTAGCTTGTTTGCTATTTGGGGCTACAGAAGCTTTACAACTGCGAATTCAGGCATTAGGCGCAAATATCCCTTACCAATTTTTAGTCATGCTACCTTATGCGATCGCTTTATTGGCATTAGTCGGTAAGTTGGGCAAATCTACACCTCCTAAAGCTTTAGGTACTCCCTACTTTGGAGAAAATCACCAGCCACACTAAAAAAACGTACTATTCCCTGATTCAACATTTCTGCAAGCATTCTTAACACAAGGTAGAACATCAGATGGAATCCACGCAAGACAAATGGGCATTAGTCACAGGTGGGAACCGAGGGATTGGGTTTGCCATCGCTCAAGGTCTACTAGCAAAAGGTTACTCGATAATTATCACTTCGCGTTCGCTTGATAACGCAAAACTTGCGGTTCAGAAGCTTCAATCAAAGATAATTCCTGTCGAATTGGATGTCACTGATGATCGCTCTATCGATGAAGCAGTAAAAACCCTGCACCAGAAAATTTCTCGGTTAGATGTTTTAATCAATAATGCTGGCGTGTATCCAGATAAGGATGTAAATATTCTTACCATTGACCGGGAGTTACTTGATTCCACCATGAATGCCAACACCTTTGGCGCAATTCGGATGGTGCAGGCATTTTTACCCCTGTTGGAAAAATCCCCCGATGCCAGAGTTGTCAACGTTTCAAGCGGATATGGAGCATTAGAAGGCTTGTCTTACGATGTCCCAAGTTACTGCCTATCAAAGCTGGCATTAAATGGTGCAACAATTATGCTGGCACAAGCCTTACAATCTTTTGGAATTGTTGTCAATTCCATTTGTCCGGGGTGGGTTAAAACAGATATGGGTGGGTCATCAGCACCGCACACGCCAGCAGAAGGAGCCGACACTGCTATTTGGCTCGCTACTGATGCTCCACGCAATATAAACGGTAAATTTTTGCGAGATCGTAAAGTAATTTCTTTTTAGATGTTAATTGTCGCAAAAAAGACTGCGTGTTCACCAGTACCACTTGCTATGATAAAACGCTAGCTTCCCAATCCCAAATTAAAACTGTATCTGAAATTCACATAAGTGATTTATTAGTGAAGTTTTTGATTATACGTAAATACCTTAAAAAACTTATGTTTATAATAGTATGACCGCAAGGCAAGTATGAATCTAGTTAATAACTGTTATTTATCAACCATTGCTAGAGTGCAATGTCCGTTTAATTTATCAACTTTTAAAAATCCGAACAAGTTATGAATAAAAAATGGGCTATCAAACGAATCACGATAAATCTCGCATCAACTGAGAGTGAAAAACTTGAACGCTATTGTGCAATCACAGGCAGACCAGCAACTGATGTCATTCGAGAGTTGATTCGCTCTCTTGAAGTCACTCATCTTCAAGAGAGCAAACATCCTGCACCCATGAAGCCTAGCTCTGTTACTCATGAACCACAGCCAGTTAGTATCGTTTAGAGATAGAGCGATATTGAAGCAATGATTGATTACTCAAAGGTTTCTCGCTTCCTGCGATCGCAATTTTTAAGCTGCGGCAGCATTTGGAAGTTGCAAGGTAATAGGAGTTGAAAGCCTTCTCCATTGGGGTTTTAAGCAAGTTAAAATTTTCTTGCTTACTTTTGTTTCTTACTCAGACTTTATAACCTAAACAATATCTTTTCTGTTGGCAATCCACTTCATGGGCTTGTTAACTATCAATCCACAGTTGAGCAAAACGTTCAGCCGTCCATCCAATAATATCTGATACCTGCCCATCACCAATTTCTACGATTCGCTTAGTACCATCTCTACGCTCTATCACATCAACAGAGAAAAACTGGCTCTCAATTCGCTTGGCACACTCAAGAGCCAGGAGTTGGGGCTGGAATAATCTTTGATGAACCCGTTCCTAACGACTCTAAAGAAATAACTCCAGTTGTAAACCCAGCATTTTGTATACAAGCAACTTGCTCCGAGTAGGCTGCATCCGCTTTTTTAGGATTGAAGTAATCGCTAGGAAAAAGAAATATCACAATATCTCAACCAAATATATTTTCTTTACTAATCACACAAGAGTACTCTTTCGATTTTATCATCTGCCTCTCCATCCAATTTCAGGCGGAACCAGCCCTGTGAGCGTTCGCTGTTTTTGGGGTACTCCGTACAACGATTGTCAATCCGTGCAGTATCCCAAACGAGTGTGCCTGACTTTTCATCATCTAAACCCCGCTTGATAAACACAACATTTTCCTGCTGGTCTGTATAAGCTACCCTAGTGTTCTTCATAGCTTGATTCTCTTTTTCATTACTGAAAAGGGCTATTTTAGGATAAATCTATCTTTGTAAGTCTACTTGTTGCGCTTGAGATTTAGCTAATATTTTATCAATTTGAGTATTAACATCTTCAAAAGTTTGTAATATCTGTGGAGTTAGTTTATTAGTCTGCACTCTCCCTGATTGCAAGTTTAAAATTACCTCCCCATTTTTCTGCGAAATAGTTAAATCTCTCTGCTGGGTATTGAAAGCCAAGTCATAAATTTTCCCTTGGACTTTAGTACCATTTTCATCAGATTTACCCCAGGCCATGCCAATCTTTTGAGCAATTTGAGTGAGCCGACTGATGGCTTCAAGTTCAAATTTATCTTTATTCATTACTGTCAATGCTTCGGCTGATAATTGCTCACTAGCTTTAAACCGATTAGCCACTTCTACAATGCGTTTTTTGTAATTCTCCGACTTCCCTAACTTATCTGCGGCATTGTACCAATTTCTTAAATCATCAATGGTAACTGATTGAGGTTGGACTTCTTGTTTGGTTGCAGCTCTGTTTTGTAGTTCAGGAAACGGGACTATAAAACCCTCCACATAATCCCCCAACGGCTCTAGATGTAGTCCCCAGACTTGCTGTTTTTCAGTGAATAATTCTGGTAATGCTTTGGGTGAGTGCTTTTCCATGTCAGCCCATTGCTGTTGATAAACGGGGTCAGCAATCATAGAGGGTGTGATTTGATACTGCTTACCGACTCGAAAGGCGACTTGCTTATCAATACCTGTCGCCAGAGCAATATCGCCTTCCTTAAACCCATACTGTTTGTATGGCTCTTTAGCTCTTGTGGTGTGAGTTCGACCATATCCTCTCATCGCATCAATACAAGTGTTTACTGGTATTGGATTAGTGTCACCATGCATCATTAATGGGTAGTTCATGGGAATCGGTTTGCCTTTGATGACAAAAGGGGCGACATTTTGAACCTCTTGGTTTGGGTGGAATTGAGCGCTTTGTTGAGGCGGGGACAATGCTGATTGAGATGGTGGTTTCAAAAACTGCGGTCGTGTGGCAAGGGAGCTAACAAATTGTTGATAGTCACTATCCGTTTCAATCACAGCCCCGAATTTCTTGGTCATGCTCGACAAAGTTTTGGCAGGGATAGAGCTATCAACCAAGTTAAATACCGCTAGACCTTTCTTAGTTTCCCTGATAACATCTTCTATTGGTACTTGCTGCCATTCAACTTTTTGAGCAGTTAACCATTTAGTCACAGTCTCAGCTTTCTGGTTGTCAACAGCCAAACCCATGACTCCAAGTTTTTTGTTTGATTCTGTAGAAAATAAGAAAGTAGGACGCTCTTTAATATGATGTAGAATATTCGCACTACTCTCAATCATCTCTTGTTGTTCAGAATTAACTGATTGAGTCCCAAAAGCCTGAAATTCCTTCGTCCACCTCTGGGGATATTCAACGGTATTAGGGTCTATTTGAGCGCAAATAACAGAAAAATTACTTTCAATGATAGCGTCGGCGGGTGTAAGTTTTCCGGTTTTGAGTAGCCCAAGTTGTCTGAGCGCGTCTTTGTCTTTTTTGAAGTGCAATACCCCCAGAGGTTCACCATTCAAAAATACAGCATCTCTAGTTTTAGAAGCTGAGGTTTCGATAGTCAGTTTTCGGTAATCTTGATCGTTGAATGTCTGACCAGAAAAATCATAAAAGTTAATTTTATTAATTTTGAGGAGATTTCCATTAGGAGACTCACCCAGGACAAAAGCTTGATCTCCTGTCTCAGAGATTGACGTGAGCTTTAATTTTAGGGGATTACCATTTTTCAGGTAATCAATTTGTTTCAACTGTTGGGCAGAATCACTGTCTAACTCACCCAGGGTTTTGCCATCAAGTTTGATTTTTACTGTTTTATCAGGAATCGGCACAGTGCCAAATTCTAAGTTTACGGGTTGGTCGTTAAAAACAAGTCCTGCATAAGAGAAGTTCTTGAGTTCACGGATAGTAATTTCAACCGGCTCGTTTCCTGGTAGTCCAATAGTTGCTGATGCTGTGGCTGGTTCTACCCCAACCATACAAGAGAGCGCTTTCGTACCAATGGGAAGCTGTGCAGTTCTGGTTTCAAGCATGGCGAATTCCTTATATTCGCCGTCACTATCCTGGACAAACATTAGCCTGGAAACATGGCGCTCATGCCCAACTGGGTGGTGAGAAGCTCTGATTTCTATCGGGTGTTTTTCGGTGGGATTCCAGTCTCGACCCAAAAAATGATTCGCTTCATTATTTAATGTGACTAACTTCGGCTCAGTAAATTGCAATTTATCTAAGCGAGAAATAATCTCATTGGGGAAAGCAGCGAAGGCGAAATTGGAAACTTTTTTGGCGATCGCTTGGGGGTTTGCGTTTTCTTTTCTTGCAACTTCGAGTTCATCCTGGCGGGATGCACAGATGTTCCAAGCGGCAGCAGCAGATGCAAGTTTTTCTGACTCTGGGATAGAAGCGTAAAATGCTTCAGATGCATCATTTGCCAAGGCAAAGAGTAGTTTAGTTTGGCTTCTAGTAAGTTCTGGTTTTAGTTCTAGGAGTTTAGCTGCCTGCATGGTCATCCCCGCCTTGAGGTTGTGGTCAGTCACCGATTGTTGGCTAACTGTCCCCAGGTTGCGGTAAGCGGGTTTTCCATCTGACCCAACCTCGCCATCTATCTGTGCAACTGCTAATAATTTATGGGGGCGTTCACTGTTTGTGAATTTAATCTCATAATAGCGAATGTTCAACGTCTGGGCTTTCCAGATTAAGGGATGCCCGTAACGGGTGAGATTGGTAATTTCGAGTTGCGTTCCTGAATCCGTTTGAACAACTGCGCTAGGGCCAGACTCTGTTTCTCGCCGCCTTGAGGCACGAACCGCAGCGTTGAATTTCAGATCAAACTCGTACTTGGCGGCGATCGCTGCAAATTTTTGCTGTGGTGTAAATTCTACTCCTTGGAACAAGTCTTTAAACTGAACGATGGGGCGCGATTCTAACTGTGATTCTTGGAAATATTTATTGGTTTGGCTAATTAATAATTCTACTGGTGAGTAGCCCTTTGGTGTTATCCCCGTGTTTAAATAAACTGAAGGCGACTTTTTATCTTTAATATAATTAACATCACGATACAAGTAGCGGTTGTTTTCCCGGATTAAATTCATCTCAGGTTTTTTAGCACTTTTGAATAAATCAACCGCTATTTGGTTTTGATAACATCCTTCTTCAATCATGCTCCGGTACATTTGACGGTTAATGTCCATTGCTTGCTGGATAATTTCGGGAGTTCTTTGACAATGAGCAATTTCAACAACCCCTTGCATATAAGGCTTGTATTCTTCTCGAATTAACTTTGGCTCTTTCTGGCGTTCTTGCTCAAACAGGGTTTCGTAATGGTTAGAAACTTGGTCTAGATAATTTGATTTCTGCTCAAAAGTACCGTAAGTCTTTAGTACCTCAATTTCCGATTCTAATGCCTCTAGTGCTGTCACTTGATTGTTGATTATGCCCACGCTGATGCTATCACTCATGTGGATAGCGATTTTTTCAAATGGGGGCTGGGTTCCATCTGTGGGATCATAAAATGATTGTTTTTTGAGCTTAACCGTGGGTGAATAGGCGTTTTGAGGAAGATTTCTTCGCTCTGCCTCTGCTGTTAAGTTGGGATGTAAGCTGGCTTTTGCCACACCAATGCAGTCACCATCGTAGTCTCGTGCTTGGCGTTCTGATTCGGTTTCGAGGGGATTAACTTCGTTGTGTTCAATGCCTTGAGTTTCTAGCGCCTCAATCCTCGCAAGTATACGTTTGTGGTCTTCATCGTTGACTACAATTATTCCTTGCAAAGATTTACCATCTGGCGCAACACTGTCTTCAACATGTTTATTAGTAGAGACACACAATCCATTAGAGTTGAGGAAAGGAGAGCGAAAGTTAAGAACTTTTTCTCCAAGCTTCAGCCAAGGGACACAGATTTCACCATTTTTGAGTTCCTTAGAGGGAATAATCATTCCTCGGTCAAAAGTAAGCGTTTTCCCAACAGCAATATCTCGCCACTCACTTTGTACAAACCGACTTAATTCCTGTTTAACCTTCTCAGTTTCTAAAAGCTGCTGATGCCCTAGTAAATCGGCTTTAATGAGTTTGTACATGAACAAGTCATCTTTAGCACTCTCGTCATCCAACTCCTGATCTGCATCTAAGTCATCATTTGTCCCTAAGTTTTTAACATCTGTTTCTTGATTGATAATATCTGATGTTTTTAATTTATTTTGACTCAATGATTCTTTACGTTTTTCATATCTTTCACAATAGTAAGCAGCAACATTTCTAGGGTCATCTTGAATAGAGGCTAATCTTTGAGCTTGCACCTCTAGTGACTCGGCAAAATCTTTAATTCCTTGGGGGAAAGATGCCAGCAGTTGGGAGATAGACATCTGACCTTGCTGAGATTGCCCTTTTTCAGCTAACCAAATATTTTGCTGATATAATCCTGGTTGAATTTGAGGTTTTGTGGGGCCTTTGGGTCTATCCTTGTCTGTTCCCTTAAAACTGCTTACGGGGAGAATTATGTCTATTTTGGGTTTGTTATTTGGATCTGCATATTTGATTTCGTCTAATCTGTATGGTCGGAGTGTTCCTTTGCCAAAACGATATTTAGTAGTATCTTCTCCAACTCCATCCACCCAACCAAATCGATGCTGAATTACACGATAACTTTTATCTGGTTGAGATTCTCTTAAGGTTACTTTGTCATAGAGTTGTGTTGAAATCTGCCCATAACAGTCACCAACTAATTTATATGCTAAATCATTTGATAATATCCCTCCATTTTCACCAGCCTTTTCAGTAGAATCATCTACTACCAGAATGTTTAGCTTTTCGTGAATCGCATTTTTACAAGCCCCAAGAAAGATGGAACCATAAGCCCCACGGTCTTTACTATCGGGACAAATTTTTGGGATAACTTCTAAGCATTCTTTATCTCCATAAAGTAAGCGAGTCTTAGAAGATAGCAATAAAATCTGTCCATCTGGATGATTCTTTAATTCTTCAGCAGTGCTGTATTCATCTGAGTGTCCAAATGAAAATTCTTTATCAGGAAAGTAGAATTCCAGTAAAGTATTATTGAGCTTTTCAGTTAGAATTGATTGAGAGTTCGTTTTGTTATCGTCTGTATAGATCCACTGATTTAAACGAGGGTCAAAATGCTTAAATTCCAAAGTCATAATATTTAAAGTTTGATGAACATTAATTAATTTTTTGAGAGGTTTTTATGTCAAGGGTTAAGCGTTGGATAAATATGCACAAGAAAGAGTTCCATCCAGATGGCAGCTTGAAAAATGAAGCTCGACAAGAAATGTTATCTGTAGGAATGAGTAACGAGGCAATTGATGATTATGCCTCTAGACTAAAAGCAAGATACGACGAGTGGAAGCACTTGGACGAAACTGATCCAGAGCCGTGGCCAATCTACACAGCCTACGATTTCTTCACTGAACAAGAAAAAAAAGAATTCAACCCAGATGGTTGTCTCAGACCTGAATATGTAGAATATGCTCGTCAAATTGGCATCAGTGAAAGTGCCCTCGAACAGCTTGAGTGGCGTAAGAAAATAGAGGTTGATGATTATAATGAAATGTCTGCCTCACACATAGAACAAGGCATCAACTTTGGTGAATGGTTGATGCAAGGGAGGATTGGAAACAGCAGAACTTACGTCCAACGTCGGCAGCAGATGGAGCAAGACCTGCGTAACTTTGAGCCGGAAGACAGTTTGCCTTTCGACAAGGACACCTCTTATTAAAGTAGGTGAGTTACCCTGTAAAGAAAGTTTTTATCCATCAAATGCAGTGATTTGACCTGAATATGTGAAAAAAAGCGATCGCCTCACCTTGGGCATGAAAGTAAATATTCATAAACTGCCTTTTTACTCCGTTGACTTGAAAGATTTTAGAAATTACTGATGGAGTATCATAGTCAGTAATCGCAGTGCAGTAAATAAATATACTGCACTGTCACTGTGTTTATCTATGATGTTTTTTACTGTGTGGTGGGGTGCTTTTTGATAATTGTTTGCTAAGAGATAATTCCGACGAAGAATTGCTAGATATTAATGATGAAGTAGCTATTTTATACATGGCAAAACAGCAAGAAATAGCGACTAGGGAGATTAAAGTAGCCTGACCAATTATTTTCCACGAGTTGAAAGTCACTTGAGACTGAACTCGCCTAAAGAAAACAGACTCTAACTTTTGCTGAGTCGTGCGATTTTTCAAGTACTCTAAAACTTGCAGACATTCAGATATGTCCTCGCCTTTGTGGACTTTTTGGCACAGCAGAATTTCTAAACGTTCAATGCGACGTTCTGGAGTAGATAAATTAATATCGTCCCAATCATCCCAAAGTTTAATTTCTTTTAGTTCGTTCATAACTTCATCCCTCTATCAAACTGTTGATGCTGTTCAAAAGATAGGGAAAACCAAAACAGACAGTTTCTCTTTCCCAAAAACTTAATTACTTGCGTCGTTTAGATTTGCTCTTATTACGTTCATACTCAGCAACGATATCCTTTGCTTGTCCCGGAAGAATCACACTTTTATTGTTGAATCGCATTTGGTATACCAGATAACAGAGACTTTTAGTATCAGGGCAGGAAAGATTTGTTGGCAGATTAATGATTGGCACGACTGTAGCAGTTGTAGAAATCAAAACGGCAGAGATGAAAAAGAAAATCCCAGAGCGACCAGAACCAACCCAACCACCAACCCAGAAAAGAAGTCCTTTGCATTGTTCAAAGTGTTTTTGACGAAGTTTTTGACGTTCTAGTTGTGCTTCGTTCCATGCCTGTATTTTTTCCAGCTTTTGATAAGCTAATTTATTGGCTTTAGCATCAGAGGTTTTTTCTACTTGAATGTCAATGGTGCGTTCTTTGGCTGCAATTTCTTGTTTTAATCGGTATTCATTCCATTCTTGGATACGTTGGGCGACAGCATCGGCATTGGCGAAGAAGGCAATAAGGGTGTCGTCTCCCAAATCATTCCAGATAACTGTGCCCTCTGTTGCTTTTTTTGGGCGATTCGAGCCATGATTCTTTCTTCTAATTGAGCAAACAGATTATTTCCCGAATCGCTCTGTTGCAATTTCAATGCGACATTTTTCAGGTAAAGTGATTGAACTAAGCCAGTTACTTCTTCAGCTTCGGCGGCAGTAATCCTATCAATAAGATTAGATAAATCATCTCTGGCCGCTACAGCTTTTTCACTAACATTCTCAATCACTGCATCTAATTTTAGTTGCTGAGAAATCCCAGACTCATTTAGAACAGCTAACTCAGATGCAACTTCTTCAAAGGATTTATTTTGCTCTTTTATTGATTTGTAGGTTTCAAGAAAGCGCTCACACTCATCTGGGCTATACTCATCTTGCTCAGATAGTCCGCAGACTTGGAGAATTATTAAAGCCTGAGAAAGTGCGATTTTATAGCCTCTTTCACGAGCAATAACTAGTAATTCAGTGATATCTAATGGTAATTGGGCTTTCTTCCCTTGTTTTTTCCCCCCATTCTTCGTTGACGACGAGGAATTGCCCTGAGTTTCTGACAGTGCATTGTCAACAACTGGAGATAATAGAGCCATTACTTCCTCATCATTTCCACCCTGCTCAATTAAGGTGCGACACTCACGAAACCTGTCTGCATCATTCTCGGTATATGACTCTTTTTCAGGTATCCCACTCAAGCGTAAAGTCCGGCTAATTTCGGATGGTGAGAGGTTGTTGAAAAGTTCTTGTGGTTGATACATAATCATGCACTCCTAGTTAAAAAGCCTGAAACGACATATTTGCGTTAATGAAAAAGATGCTCCCAAAGGAGCAATGCGTCAAATCAATTCAAAAAATGGTCAGTCCTAAAACGGATTTAACCAGTCAGTTCCTAACTCCGATTCTTCTGGTACGGGAGTTCTGGCTATTTGTAATGGTTCTTTGACTGAAGTCCTGGATATTGGTAATGGTGATGATTGTATTAGTTGTAGTGGTTGTGATTGATTAGAGGCTACTGCAATCATCGGCGTTCCCTGAGAGGGGATTTCTCCCAGCAGTCCCATCAGATATGAAGAGTGTAGTTGAAGGCGGTAAAGACAACCACGAATGTGTGGCTCTAAATCCACAGATTGATCCATAGCTTGATAAGCTAAAGGCAACCAATAGCTGCTAATAGCAATCATCGCCATATCCCTAGCAGGATAAAGAGTATTCCTGGAATTTAGATATTTAATCACCATTGCTTCGGAACTATCAGCCTTAACTCTACTTCGTAAGCGAAACTCAACATCTGAAAACATTTCATTATTCCTTTAATTAAGAAGCACGATGAGTTGAAATGGATGACGTAGCGTGTTGGTAACGAAACAATCCATATACATCAGTGAAACGCAAGCACAAGGCATCTTTTTTAATCGGCAGGTTAAAAGCTAAACGCACATCCTCAGATAATTCTGCTGCCCATGAAATGTCGGTATGAGTAAACAAATTTTTCAACTCCGAACCTAAATATTCCGACGTTCCACCACCAATAATGACTTGCTCAATATGGGCAGGAATATTAATTTTGAGCCAAGTGGATACCTTTTCCCAGTATTCTTTACGAGATAAGTCAGCCACTTCAATAATTTGTGCTATCTCCTCAACCTGAAAATCAGACTTCTTGCTCCGAGCCAAAGGTTTGCAGTATCTCGGTTTCAATGTCGGGCCTGATAGATGAACAGCCTTTAACAGTTCATGTAAGTTTTGCCCTGATGTTCGGCTTTTGATTCTCTCCAGCATCCACGCCAAGCCCAATCCTTCCGTCTTTCCAGTTGAGATACCACGCTCAAAGATTACGGCTGATATATCCCGAAAACCCAGCATCACCACAGCAATGTTCATTTTATTGAAATCTGTGCCAAGTTTTTTACTTCGCGTCAATATCAGTCCCCCACCTTCGGGCAAGCACTGAAAGTTAATCAAATTTATACAAAATTGTTTCCCTCGAAAGCTAAAGCTAGACAGTGCCTTAGTTAAACCCCTCTCCAATCTTTCTCTATCTTCCCACTCCCCATAAGGCAATAGCAGTCCCAAGGATAAATCAAAGTTTGCCTTCAAAGAATCTCTAATCGCTATTGCCCCCACTGCTGCCAAAGTTTTTGGAATCGCGTTCTCATACTTGAGTTCTAAAAAATTGATTCGCGCTTCAAAATACTTTTGTGCCAAAAACCCAACCGCATAATATTCTTCGTTGTACTCTATCCACGCTTCATTCTCTGGATTGGGCCGATTCATTTGCCCAGACTCATATAAATCCAACGAATCTTTGGAAATCTTAATTAACTCTGGTTCCATACACAGCAATTCTGACTTGTACGAAATCTCCGAGAGAACACGATAAACCATCTTCGTCATTGAAGTTCCCGGATCAAGACTCAACATTAAATCCACAAGAAAAATTCTCCCTGTTTTTGACCCTTTTTTTGTCTATCTAATTGATAATTACTCTCAACTTGAACCGCCCAAACCGTGATTTTTTCCACATTTACGAAGAAAGATTACAGTTTTGGCAATACTCTTTGACAAATCATAAATTCGTGCATCTGATAGAAAATCTCCACAAAATCCCTCAATTCCCAATTTTCACCAATTACATTCAACATCTCCCAATATCTAAACAATATCTCCCAAATCTCTAATTCATTTCTTACCTTTTCAACTATTTAACATCATCCCCTCACCAAATTCTCATTAGCTTAATATTTTCCAACAATTCCTAAGACTTCCCAAGACTTCCTAGCACTTCCTGATACTTCCCAATTTTCTCAAGGATTCTCCCAATTATCTAGTAATTAGCTTCAAGAACCACAAGCCATGCAATCCATCTTTTTCTGACGCACAGTACGCCATATTTGGCGGAAAGAATGCTCGATTTTTTGCTATATTAAATGACAGGAGAGTTGGGGAAATAAAATTTTGTTTTGGTCAAAGTCTCACGAAAAAATTTTCATTCGTCATCAAGCACTACGAAGTTTGATGACGGGGATTGATTTTGACTTCAATACTTATTGCAAGGGTGATTATCTTGCAATAAGAGAAAATAATCAGAATTTCTTGACGAGAGTAGGCCGCACTAACAGATGGAATAGAACAAGGATTAACTTTTGTAAACCCCATAACAGAGGTGAGCCATGCTAACAGCGGCTAACGTCTCAAGTGAGATGGCGGTGAACTACTTCATCAAGAATTACTATCACCAAGGAAAGTCGCTTTGGAATGGTCAAGGTGCTAAAAAGTTGGGGTTGTCAGGGGCAGTCGATGACGAAGACGCTTTTAAAAATATCATTGAGGGGCAAAAGCCTGATGGTCGTGAGGTATTGAATGCCAGAGTAGTCAAAGAAAAGGGGAAAGGAGAACGCAGAGCCGCATTAGACTGTACATTTTCTGCGCCCAAAAGTGTGAGCTTGATGGCATTGGTGGGTGGGGATACACGGTTAATCGATGCCCATCATCAGGCGCTAAAAGAAACCTTGGAGCTAATAGAGCAGCGTTATGCCTATACCAGAGTGACAGATAATAGCGGCAGACATAGAGTTAAAACTGGTAACTTGGTCGTCGCGCAGTTCGATCACATCGAAAGTCGGGATTTAGACCCACATCTGCACACCCATTGTTTGCTGATGAACATGACCCAAACTCCAGATGGTAGGTGGTTAAGTTTGGGTAATAACGAGATATTCGCCAATAAGAAATTCTTGGGGATGGCATACCAAAGCTCTCTGGCGCGTGAGGTGCAGAAGCTTGGCTACGAGATAGAGCTTCGTTTACATGGGCAGTTTGATATAAAAGGCTTTAAATTCGAGGATTTAGAGGCATTTTCTAAGCGGCGACAGCAAATCATCGCCTCATCTGGTGCTAATTCGACTTGGGCCGAACGTGAAAAAATTTGGGATGATACCCGCCAGCGCAAGCAGAAACTACCAGAATCAGAATTAGTTGCATTGTGGAAAGAAGAAGCTGCGGCGTTAGGTATCACGTTTGTCAAGCCAGGAGAACCAAGAAAAGAACAGGCTCCTCTTGTGGTTGAGCAAAAAAGTCTGATTGATGCGTTAGATGATGCGATCGCACATTGCAGTGAGAGAAATGTCGCCTTTAAACAAGAGGATTTAGAAAAATTCATCCTAGAATCACGTTTAGCTACGGATGTAACAGCGATTGCACCCCTGATTAGAGAACATCAGGAGTTAATCGCTTTGCCAGGGTTGACTCACCAATTTACGACGATGACAGCAGTGCGGCGGGAATTGGCGACGATTGACTTGATGCAGCAGGGTCAATGTAAATTTTGCTCCATTTCTGACTCGGAAGTAGTCGAAAACCACTTAGAGAATACCTTACTAAATAGCGGACAGCGCCAAGCAGTAGAATTGGCTGCAACAACATCTGACCAGTTCATTGCATGGCAGGGGGTAGCTGGTGCTGGGAAGACTTTTGCCCTCAAGGAATTAAAAGCGATCGCTTTTTCTGCCGGATATATTATCAAAGGCTTCGCCCCCAGTTCCTCTGCTGCTAAGGTTTTGAGCGAAGAGTTAAAAATTCAGTCTGAGACTGTTGCTCGATTACTGGTTTCGGAACCACCACCACAGATTGAACCAAATCAAATCTGGATTGTGGACGAAGCGGGTTTACTCAGTGCTAAGGATGCCCATGCACTCCTACAAAGAGCAACCTTACTTAAAGCTAGGGTGATTTTAGTCGGTGACACTCGGCAGTTGTCAGCAGTATCAGCAGGTAATCCCTTCAAATCCTTGCAGCAAGCAGGAATTAAAACCGCACACCTCAATGAATCGTTGCGCCAAAAAGACCCTCAACTAAAATTAGCAGTAGATTTAATTGCTGATGGCAGGATTGAAGCTGGTTTTGCACGACTAGAAGCCAACGGCTCCATACTTCAAGTAGAGAGTGAATCCAAAATAGAGCAGATCGCCAATGATTATATAGTAGGGACACCAGAGCAGCGACTCAAAACTCTTGTGTTAGCTGGAACAAATACAGAAAGACTTGCCCTTACCCAAGCGATTCGCTCGAAGCTCTTGGGTGAAGGAACTTTGGGAGAAACTGCAACCATCACCCAATTGCAAACCAAAAATCTGACAAAAGTACAGATGCGGTTTGCCCATAACTTTGAAATTGGTGATGTGATCATGCCCACACGGGATTACAAACGCCGGGGGCTTTCTAAAGGCAAATTATATGAAGTGGTAGGTCGAACTACTGACAAGTTGACACTAAGAAGTGATGATGGACAGCATTTAGAAGTAGATACAGCATTTGACAAGGCAGTTTACCAGAGGCACCAGATTGAAATTGCTGTGGGCGATCGCTTGCAATGGAAGAAAAACGATCGGCAATTGGGACGACGTAACGGACAGGAGTTTACTGTAACAGGGATTGACCTGAACATAGTCCAGATTAAATATGCTGATGAGCGTACTGAATCCATTAGTTTGGCACAGGCGCAAAACTTAGACTATGCCCTTGTGAGTACAACATATAGTAGTCAGGGGAAAACTGCGGATCGGGTGTTAATTTCGGCAGATTTCACTATTGGACAGGAAAGTTTTTATGTTGCTGCCAGCCGTGCAAGGCATGAATTAAAGATTTACACCGAAGATCCAACGCGATTGGTAGAGTTGGCGCAACAGTCCAAAGCCAAAGAGAATGCTTTGGAATTGCTACGAAAACAGGTTCATAATTCAACTCTTCGCCAGCGCCAACTTTCGCCTCAGCTTGCAATAACTATAAATATCAGTGATGAGCTAGTAGCACCTGTACTGAAGTCTGACCCAGTACTGAAAACTCCTAAATCAGGAGAAGAGCCAGAAACAAAGCCAATTTGTCAAAAAGAAATGACGACAGAAATACCTGTAGTCAAGCTAAAAGAGATAGAGTTACCACCAACCGTTACAAAACCTCATATCGACAAGCCAGTACTGAAATCTGCTGTCCCCACAGAAGCGTTTTGGACACCACATAAAAGTAAAGATATTCCCAATTTTATTGAACCAAAGCACTGGCAAGAGTTTGAATCAAGTGCCATTCATCCTGATATTACGGCAAAAAACTTTGAAAGCCTTCAGTTCAACTATGCAGGTGGTGAGCATGAGGCTTGGGAAAGGCTGATGATCAGTGAAAAACTTAATCGTACAAATACCGGGAGGTTAACGGAGGGATTAATCAGAGCATATTCTCATCTTGATGCTGGTGGATGGTGGTGTGATGCTGGAGTTGATGCGCGAACATTTGCTGACTTAAAGCCAGGTGAGAAACCGCCGATTAAACGATGGGGATGCTACAAGCCAAATCAACCAAGACCCAAAAAAGATGAGAATAATCAAATAATTGAAGGGAAATTCATTAAATATGAGCATCCCCCAAAAGTTGAATTAAGTATATTCTTGCTAGATGTTCCCGACGATATTGCCGAACGCATTTACTCCAAACACAAGGTGAACCCCAGTGATAGCGATCGCCAGTCAGGATTTTGGTACTGTGTCTGGAAACATAATATCCCCTGTGCGATCGCAGAAGGAGCTAAAAAAGCAGCCAGCCTGTTGAGTCAGGGTCATGCTGCCATTGGGCTACCTGGGATTTCGGCGGGATACCGAACTCCCAAAGATGAGTTTGGTAAGAAAATTGGCAAGTCTTACCTGCATGAGGAGCTAGCGGTTTTCGCCACACCTTCTCGAGAAATCAAATTCTGCTTTGACTATGAAACCAAGCCCGAAACAAAACTCCATATCGAACGAGATATTTCCGTAACTGGAAGATTGTTACAAGAAGCTGGAGCAAGAGTAAAAGTCATCAACTTGCCAGGCCCAGACAAAGGTGTTGATGATTTCATCGCCGCAAATGGGCCACAAGCTTACGAGAAATTGAGTCATCTTGCTCCAACCTTTCGGGACTGGCAACAGCAGAATCAGCATTCAAAGACTGCGGCTTTTCCACCTTTGCGTAAGCCGATACCAGAACAACGTTCTATACAACTTGAGGGAACAGGCAACAGGGAACGGGCAACAGGGAATGACAAATTGGATCTCTTACCAACACACAGGGAAGAGGAAATAGAAAAAACTGTTGCCTGTTCCCCATTGCCTGTTCCCTATCTTTTACAAAATAAACCACAGGTACAAACCCATGACTTTAACCAACGACAACAACCTAACTCAGATACAGTTCCTAACCGAGAAGATAGAGCAATTGAACAAGAATTTCGAGCAGTTACAAACCAACAGCCAGCAATTGACCCAGAAAATCGAGTTCTTAGAAACGAGCCAAGCCGAGAACCTAATCGAAATGAGCGCGAATCAGTCGAACTTCTTGCAGCAATTAACCGAGATGCTGAACTCGAAAAAGTCTTCGAGCATGGAGACGATATTGCAGGAATTAACCAAAGCTCTACAGATGATGGGCTTCGAGGTCAACGAACAGAGAAACTCTCAAGACAAGTTAACGGACAAAATTCAACAATTTTTAATAGAGAAGCAAGTTATGTCCATTCTTCACAACCAGCCACCAGACAACTCTTAAATACAATCTCCGATTATGTTGAGCAATCAGCTATTGAGTCTGCTTTAACCCAAACAGTATTAGGGCTAACAGAACAACTTTCTCAATCTCATCAACAACTTGTCATTGCTAAAAGTACATTCAATGAGTTTGAAACAGCATTGACGGCTGAGTTGCAATCTTATGCAGAAAATAAAGCTATTCTGTCAATCTATGATTATGTTGAGCAATCAGCTATCGAGTCTGCTTTAACCCAAGCAGTATTAGGATTGACAGAACAACTTTCTCAATCTCATCAACAACTTGTTGCTGCTAAAAGTACATTCAATGAGTTTGAAACAGCATTGACGGCTGAGTTGCAATCCCATGCAGAAAAGAGAGCTATTTTGTCAATTTTTGATTATATTGAGCAATCAAGTATTGAATCTACTTTAGCCCAAACAGTATTAGGATTAACAGAGCAACTTTCTCGATCTCATCAGCAGTTAGTTGAATATCAAACTGCATTTAATGACTTTGAGGAAGTATTGACAGCTGAGTTGCAATCCCATGCAGAAAAGAGGGCTATTTTATCAATCTCTGATTATATTGAGCAATCAGCTATCGAGTCTGCTTTAAACCAATCAGTATTAGGATTGACAGAGCAACTTTCTCAATCTCATCAACAACTTCTTGCATCTAAGACTACATTCAATGACTTTGAAACAGCCTTGACTCAAGAGTTAAAACCTCATGCAGAAAAAGGAGCTATTTTATCAATCTCTGATTATGTTGAGCAATCAGCTATCGAGTCTGCTTTAAACCAAGCAGTATTAGGGTTAACAAAACAACTTTCTCAATCTCATCAACAACTTGTTGCATCTAAGACTACATTCAATGACTTTGAAACAGCCTTGACTCAAGAGTTAAAATCTCATGCAGAAAAAGGAGCTATTTTATCAATCTCTGATTATGTTGAGCAATCAGCTATCGAGTCTGCTTTAAACCAAGCAGTATTAGGGTTAACAAAACAACTTTCTCAATCTCATCAACAACTTGTTACTGCTAAAAGTACATTCAATGACTTTGAAACAGCATTGACAACTGAGTTGCAATCTCATGTAGAGAAGAGAGCTATTTTATCCACCTCTAACTCTGTTGAGCAATCAGCTACTGAGTCAACCTTAGCTAAAACATTACTAGCAGAATTAAAGTTGCATCTCAAACAGATGATTCAGGGTTTAGATATTGAAAGATTGGCAGAAGTAGTTATGGAAGTAGGAAAATATGTCAAAGGTGAAAAGGTAACAGGAGCAAAGGTCAGCGAGTTATTTACGAGTGTTACAACTGATGCAAAAGTGTTGACTTTTGAGGAGAAAATGAACATCGTTAGGCAACTGATTAGAGATGACAAACCATCGATTATGAAAAGATTGGGAATCAACTCGCCATCGCCAGATGAAAACGAGGAGCATCTACGGTTCCGGCGCTAACTGTTCACTGACTTAACTGGTATTGTTATCCCTATTATCTTCAACTGCTTACCTAAAACAAAATTTACTAGTTTATGACCGCTCACTAAGATTATTTTGTCGGAGCGACGAATCAACTCTTTTGATAACCGTCTAGTTATGCCACTATGCACGAAGAATCCACCACTAGCTCTTTCACTTTCAATACAGGACAGGAAATCTTTGATGTGTTCTGGGCTAATGTAATCAGCGTAACGCTTAACCTGGATTACATAAAGCTTTCCCAAAATCAACACTCGACCATCTATCCCCCCGTCACCAGTGTACCGAAAGTTACATTGAATTTGCCAGCCCTGTTTTTTGCAGCAAGTGAGTACCAATTCCTCAAAAACGTAGGGTGATATCCTACCCAGTGTGGCGATTACTACTGGCAATTTGGCTAATTGAGTTATGCTACGAAGCTCAAGTAATACTTGACTAGCGTACTCAATATTATTCAAGTGTTTCTTAAGATTTTTAGGTAATCTAACCCTTGGTGTTCGCGCTGGGCTTGGTAGTAATTGCTTCAAAAAATTTTTAGCTAAGAAAGCCTTTTGCGTTGCTACTGAGCTTTGTCGTACAGGCTTCTTAAAATTTTTAGCGAAGAGAGTCTTCTGCGTTCGTGCTGGGCTTTGTCGTACAAAATTTTGAGGTGAAATGTCAGACGATTTTGTACTCTTGGGTGGTAATGGCGATTGCTTAAAACCTTGCCAGCGATACTTTGACTTTGGCGTTGAAGGTGGAAATAATACAAACAACCAAGCTAGAAAAATTATTCCACCCAGTGGAAACAACAAGCAAACAATTAGTATTAGTATCATTTTTACGCTACCCCTACCTCAAGAGTGTCAAGAGCCACCACTGCTTTATCTGTGCATACCTCTAGATTGTGATTCTTGTTGAGAATTCTGCTGAATTTGATGATGCATATCAACAACAGATTGAACCTTACCAAGAGCCTGTAACTGTTGGTGACTAACGTTAGGTGATAAAACTCCGTCAGTGAGAACAGCATCGCCATTTTTGGCACGAACGATTACATTATCACCAAGGCGTTCAAAATCAAAATTTGTACTTTTAAAACTCTTAGAACCATCAGGGTTATCTTTGCCCAAGATGTTCAGCAGGGCTTTAACACTCTGTTCAATTGCTTGACCTTTAGCATCATCAACAGCAGCCCGTAGTTCAGTTCGAGTATTGTCAATGGCCGACTTCACACCCTTAATACTTTGATCAACAGTGTTTTTAACACCATCTACTTGTGTACGTAACTCTTGAGTTAAGTTACCAACTTGTTGATTGAGTTCATTTCTTACACTGTCAGTCTGATATTTAACTTCATCCTTGAAGCTAGTAATTTGTTCATTAATTTGAGATTTGAGTAAAGCAATTTCGTTTCTGAGCTTGGTAACTTCAGGTGTTAGCGCATCTTTAACCCGCTCAAAAATATTTTTAACAG
Source organism: Nostoc sp. 'Peltigera membranacea cyanobiont' 213 (assembly GCF_002245975.1). Taxonomy (NCBI): domain Bacteria; kingdom Bacillati; phylum Cyanobacteriota; class Cyanophyceae; order Nostocales; family Nostocaceae; genus Nostoc; species Nostoc sp. 'Peltigera membranacea cyanobiont' 213. Next base: position 25,100 of record NZ_NOLI01000058.1, read on the forward strand.
TTTGTTTTACCTGGTTCTCAACCGTCCCCACCCAATTTTGAAGAACCGTATTTTGAACTTGTGGTAAAGAACGTTCATTTACTTGGGACAATGCTTTCTGCGTATTCTCAATCAACTGCTGTTGTTTCTCCAAAGATTTACCCATTTCGGTAACTTGGTCAATTAACTTTGACAGCGATTCTGGCGTTTGTTGCGTCTCTTTGATACTGTCAACAAGCTTTTGCTGTACTTGAAGTTTACTTTGTAAAACTTTCACTTGTTTTTGCAAAGCTTCTATACTGTAGATTCGCTCATTACTTACAACTTTATTTGGCTGGGATGGGGGAGCTAAACCTAATAAATCATTGGTTATCCGTCCTTTTTGAACGCGAAAAACTTCCGATTTACCAATCTTTATCGAGATAGTACCTTGAGAATTTTTGGGATCAGTTATCGCTTTGTTAATATTCTCTAGTTGTTCGGAAGTCAATAAATTTTTAGATGGTGATTGTCCGACAAGTCCTTTATAGACCTGCTTACCACCAGCATAAATACTTATATCATTGCTAGTCGGTATTTCTTTTGATTTTGCTTTTTGCTGAATATTTTTAAGTAGCGCTTCTAGAATATCCAAGTAGTCACGTTTAATTTCTTTGGCATCTCCATCATCAATCATGATTTGATTCCTTTAGTAAAACTTGAATTAACTCCGAAGGATTGACAGTTACTTTGGGGAGAATTATTCCGCCCAAATGATTGATTATTACCCTTCCTTCAATTTCGATATAAGCAAACTTGCCGTCAATAATTACTTGGACAGTTGAGGTATTAATTTCTGGATTAGCAGGTGTATAGTCAGTGAGAACCCCGTCTAAAATACACAAGCTAGCCTTTTCACCAGCATCGCTATAAATTTCAACATATTGAGGAACATAATTAATCCCAAAAGGCTCATCGTCCCAAGCATCGACAACATTTACAATCTCACATGGATATTTATCTGCTAAAGCTGCTATCTGAGGTGGAAGTTTTGCAATTTCTCGTCTGTCATAATCATTAAGTGAGTAAAATTCACGTGACGACATGGTATTTATCCTAAATATTTGTGATGACTATTAAGGGCAGGAAATTTCACTTTAAATCAGACTTGCATAAGATGATAACTGCTCTTGGTTTTCTATTAAAGGTAACAATTTTATCGCGGAGGCTCGACGAATTCTCATTTCTTCATCTGCTGGAGGTTTCAAAATAGACTTCATGGCTAATGACTTTTGAAACTCATACCAAGCTTTCACACTGTCAGCTTCAGATTGGATTTCATACTGAGGAATCTTAATTGATTGCAAGATTGGCAAACTTATCTGTCCACGAGAACGAAACCCTGGACTAATAATTACAGCTTTTCCTGATGGCAATGTATTAAATTGGTTAATGTCAAATAACTTGCGAGTACTGTTTTGGTCAGAGTTGGAAATGCTTGCACCCCCTTTGCCTCCTGATGAGCGAGAACGTTGCTTGTATTTAATTTCCTCTTCACCTAAAAAGTTACTAAAACGTTCGGCGGCGACATCATCTTGAGGGTTAAAGAATGCTTTGGTAGCACAACCACCAAAAATTGCATTAGTTGTGTTTTCTCCATAAGCTTCAATCAGCATTGAGAGATTTTGTAACCCTAATATTGAAATTAGCCCATCTTCCCGATTCTGATTCAGCCAATCAACCAGTGCTGGTAAATAAAGAGTAGGTAATTCGTCAATCCCTAATACCAAAGGACAAGTACGTTTGTTAGCTACATTCCGACTCACTAATAGATGCAGAATCGAGACTAGCAAGGGTGCAATTACATCACGCTTCTCTTTGTTCATCCCGAAAATCACCATCTGCCGCCCCTTCAAATCCAAAGGAATGTTAGTCTGACCACAGAAGGCAGCCAAGGCCGAGGGAACCATGAATCGGCTGAACAATCCACTAGCTGTACCGACAATACTAGCGGCTGTTTCTGGGGAACCGGCGACAGAGACAAACTGTGCAAAAGCCTCTCTGACCATGAAGTTTAGTTCGGCGGCTTGCTCAATGCGCTTAACTAACTTTGGCAATCCTAGTATCGCTTGGCACATCATAATATCTGGATACTCTGTTCCTTTCGCTAGCATAAAGACGGCTTGCACCAGCTGATCCCCAGCATTGGTGAAAAAGCTGTTACCAGAGTCTTTATTACCGAGTTGAAAGTTTCGATTTAGCGTGATTGCTAACTGCCGCGCCATTTCGGAGTCTTCGTTGCTGTTAAGAAAATCTATCGGGTTAGCGATCGCTGACTCTGCCGCGCCTGGGGCTAGAATAGTAACTTGATAGCCACGCTTTGCGGCATAACCCGCAAGTATGGGGGCTTGCCCTTTGGCATCGGCCGTTGCTGATTCTTGCTGTGCGTACTTAAAATCGTACAATACCAGTGGGAACCCCTGATCGATGGCAGATCGAATTAGCGGGTTAATTATTGAGAATGATTTTCCACTCCCCGGCCCACCACAGACTAAAATACCTCGTTGCGCTTCTGGGAAGTAAAGGGTTGCTGAATCTTCAGGGATGCAAGTTCTACGGACACCATCAATAACCTCGCTCGCTGTATTCTTGGGAGTGCCAACATATAAAGATACGCGGTTATGCTTTCGCTTCTGAATTTGCTTACACGCCAATTTACGAGCTGCCGTTTTCTCTACCGCACCGCCCCACCGTGCGGTCGCTAACTTGGTTTTACCTCCCTTACTATCGATAATTTTGGCTAATATGATTACAACGACACAAGCTATTACTCCTAACCCGGCGGGGGAAAACAGCGCTGATTCAAGACCTGGGGGAATAAGGGGAATGAATTGATTTGGATTGACTGATGAAGTAGGTTCGGTCATTGTCCAGTGCCCACGATAACCAAATCATTCTCGCTCACGGGCAACCAGGGCACGGGCCCAATAAAGTAAGGGGTGCAAGTTTTCTGCTGAAATGGCGGACTAGCACAGATTCTAAAGAACAAGCCAAAGTCTGCGGTTCCTTTGGCTTCATTAACTCCAGTTAGCGCCACCTTGAACCCACTGCCATACACTAGCCGCCCCGTGGGTTCCTTCCCCCCGTTGATGGCTGCCAGGATTCCGTAGCCACCTTTTACTTGCTGTGAGGAACCGGATACCCAGCGTTTACCATACAAGCCGCCTTGACTGCCAGAGAAATCCCCCATTTCGAGATACGAGCATTCAGTGCCAACAGGACAAGCGGTAGGGACTGTCTTGTCCCCCCTGACGACGCTTCCAGAGATAAAGTAGTCATTTCCAGCCTTGGCATCACCTCTTTCAGAAGTTCCAAGTACAACCGACGCAATGCCCACAACACCAAGTCCAGAGTTTATCGGATTGGGCATTTGATCAAAGGCTACTTGGTTTAATCCCGGCACTTGGTTGATATAACTTTGTTGCCAAGATTGAAAGGATTTTAAAGGTGTATCTTGGAGTCCCGGTATAGAATTCAAAGAATATTTGCTCAGGTCTATTTCACCTAATTTGAGATTAGCAGCTTGGGGATTATAGGCTACAATCTCAGAAATTGTCCCACTAGTAGCAACTCCAGATTTACTAAATAATTCTTCAAGGGGTGGAACTTGATTAACGGAGAGATTACCTAATTCTGGAATAGCTTTAACTAAAGATTTAGGAGTTTGCCATTGCATTAATCCAAAATCTTTTAGCGTCTGTTTTGATGATTGAGGCGCAATTGTACTTATGGAATTTAGACTAAAACTGGATAGAGAGAAGGCATCATCTACATCCCCTAGCATCACAATAGAGTCCACCTTTTGTCCTGCCGACCATTCACGGGAAGGGTCGTAACCAAAGGTTGAGATTAAGTCTTGAGGAATCTTTAAATTTCCTGGCTGTTGAACGGCTGGCAAAGTATCCCAGGTAATTTTTGACCAATCAGGAGTTTGGGCTGAATATTTCCCCTGAGAATGAGTAATCGTTGGTGTTTGTGCAACTGAAGCGGAGGGTAGAGTTAGGGAAGTGCTGGCGAAGCCCATCGAAGATACAGCAGTCAGTAGAAAGAGTTTAAATTTCATTTGTTACCCCACTGAATTAACTGATAAAAAACTTTTGCGTCAATGCCAGAGCGTGAGATAGCCTCATCTCTAGTCTTGCCACGCCGTAACAATTTAATTGCATCTTGTACCTTGTTCCAGGTGGTAGAACCGGGTTTAACTTCATTTTTCCGCCCAGCCTCGGCTAGCCCAAAAGCAAGGGCATTCGCATCATTCCTTTGAATTGCCCCGTTTAGCGTAGTCCCAGGATTGGGGCGTAAAACGGCAACAGACTGAGGCTTTTGGACTGTTATTGTTTGTGGTGGTAACGAGGGCTGCTTGTCCATTGGCGGGACTGATTGTGGTTTCTGAACGGTTAGGGGAATTGGCATTCGCATTCGGGGTATCGGTGTAGGTTTCATGGAGTCTGACTTAATCATCAAACTTGTGTAAGCAGGATTACCGCTAGCGGGAACTATCTTAAATTGATATTGTTTTTCATTGGTAAGGATTGTAATTTGAGTACTCCCATTACTACTTGAAGTGACCGGAAACTCGATTGGATTAATCTGCCGAAGAAAGATGACATTTGCTTTCCCTCCTGTGCATTCTGACTTACCTTCTTGCTTTGGACATAAAGACCCGTTTGAAGTAAAAGCGAAGCGACTGGGGTCTCCTATCCAAACTTGCTTGATAGTTTCCCCAGTGGGAGTCAAGTTAATAGTTAATCCGTAGCCTTTCCACACCATTAATTCGATCGCATCAGAATCGGCATCTCTTGCGTAAATAGTTCTGGTTGGTATTGCCGACACACTTGAGGCTGTAGATATTAAGATGGTTGTAATAATAGCGAGTTTATGAAACATTCTTGTTGTGACTAGAGCGAGATTGTTTGATTAACGAATATTTTCACTGGCTTACCAACGTCGATCACAAATACTTCATCTCTGCCGCTCAACTGTTGAGAACGAGCGACATTTGAACTTTTGATATTGTCAAGAATGCTATTGAATGCCCCCTCTCCAAAAGCAGCAGGTAAATCTTTTTGATCGTTGGTAGTTGAGCTAGTTGAGAAGCCATTAGAGTTCGTACTAACTTGAGTCCGTGGGTTATTCTGTACTTGGGCAGCCTTCGCAACTCCAGCGACAACAGCAGAGATAAAATTATTCCCCAGGTTGCTCCCTTTACGAGAATTAGCTCTGAGGAAATTGCCATCTTTCGCCATAACCAAAACAGCATTGGGTGGTAGCGGTTTTTCTTGCATATTGACCAATGCTGAAACGCCGCGCAACTTAGCAAGACCCGAGCCATTCGACTCTGCTAATTGAACAACCAGATAAGAACCAACGGGGAGTACTTCACTACCATCCGAAGCCTTCAAAGCTTTTGATATTTTCACTAGATAATTCTGCCCCCCGGAGTCACCCACTCCCCAAGCTATTGGAGTTTCTAGTCTGCCCTCTGCGGTGCTGCCAACGAGGACACTATGAGCATTGTAATTATTATCTGGAGTAATCTGAGAAACTTGCATAGCTCCTCCCGTGCCTCCTTCAATTCCCCTAGTCTTGGTAGGTTTCTCGCTTTCTGTCTGATCGGAGGAGCTACTGAAGCTACCAGCATTTGCAGCGATAAGCCATTGCTGAGTGGGGTCTAACTTTGGCTTTAGTGCTTGTGCTTGGGAAATAGTTGGAGAGGATTGTTGACTCCTGGGGGTAATTCTTGGTTGAGACTGAAGCTCCCGACTAATTTGTCGGGGTTGTGGCTGTTCTCGCCTAGATTGTTGGTAGCTTCTGGGTGAAGGAGGCTGTCTGACAACTGGGTAAGTCTGCCGAACCTGCCGCACTGGTTGCATTGGAGCAGCTACAGGTGCAATTGCCGCAGGGCTTGAGGTTGGCGTTGGGCTAACTTTTTGATCGCGAATTTGCTTTAACTCGTAATTTTGGCTAGTCAGAGCCAGCGCTGTCTTATCCTTGCCCGTCTCGTTCTCCGGCTCTACCGAGGTCGTTTGCACTTCTTTTTTGGTGGTTTGTACATTGCCGCTAGAAAACTTCAGCACATTTAAGGAATTACCTAGCAATGCCCCGATGATTGTCACAAAGAGAAGGCAAATTAGGGCAATAACGCCTCCTTTTAAAAGGGGAGATTGTGAGACTGTTCTAGTCGTCACAATTTCTTCAGGCGCGGGGTTCTCTTCAGGTTGAATTGATTCATTTATTTGAGAAGATTTAGCACCGTTCATTGCAGCAAAATCTTGCTCGTTGTCGTTGTCTTTATCTTTTATCTCTGCTTTCTTCTCAGTAGTTGCTGACGGTAAGGGTTCCTGCGAAGTCTGGATCATAAACTTAAGTCTTGGATTTTGTAAATTTCTAGCCCAGCTTTTCGTACACGAGAGGCAGTCTCTTGAACGTCAGAAGAAAATCTTGGTACAACAGCCGTATCAATTGCCCTAACAAAGATTGTTTTATTAAAAGAAATTGGCTTACCTACTAAATTACTTCCCTGAAAAACGATAATCTGAGCGACCATATCCACTCTCCAGTCACCTTCTTTAATCCGTGTCGGTTGACTTAGTAAGCTGACTTTTAAAATTGATTGGGTAGTCCCATTAAAAACATCGGGGGGTGTCAGGTTGCCTATTTCCTCAAGGAACGGTGCGCGAAAATCTTCCGATAAAGCAAAACCAGAAGCCCAAGTGCTAGTCGTAATCTTGGCTTTTGATGTCGCTACCCCGACATCTAACTTTAATTGTTTAGTGGGGTCTGGGTTGTAATCATCAGTTGGCTTGGGTAGGGCATTCCAACTCAAAAGACCTGTCATTGTTTTACCGACAAAATGGGTAATAGCTTGCGGGGAACGATCGCTGCTACTGATAGGCAAAACTCTAATAGATTCGCCGTCCGATAATTCTACTAGGGTGGAAGCTTTAGTTTTAGATATTGTCCCAATTCGGGCAAAATTCACAACTTCTATTAATAGCAAAAGTGTTAATAAAACAGCATTGACTATTAAGAAAATTGGGGTAAAGTTTAACTCTTTTCTCTCTAATAATTTCATCTTCTTAAACCCACAGAGAATTTCACCCCACTGGTAAACGCTGAGAATACAGTCATCCCGCCCCCCGTGCCAATGGCTACCGCGAGTAATGGCGAGAAAATGGCTTGTAGTAGTTGCAGTAATAAAGGATTACTCGAAGGTTTAGAAACAATTGCGCTGGCAATAATTCCGACTGTTATCGAGTACGAAATGAGAACCAATGTTAGTCCTAGCCAGCCGGACAACCAAGCATAGATAGGCTTGCTTTGAAAAGGTAGCAAAGATAGAACTAGGAAGACGGGGGCGACGAATGCAATCATTAAGAATGACAGTTGAACGATATATTGAAAAGCGGCTGATAGACCACTGAGGATTACGTAAACAAAGCCTTGAACTGCGCTATTGATTAGTTCACCGCTAAGGTCTAACGGGTTCCAGCTTCCTCCTCCAAAACCTGCGCCAGTCTTTTCTCTAGCTTGCTGTGCAGATTTTCTGGTATCCTCTACAGCCTTATTGAGGCAAAGTTGTTTTTCGCTAAACTCTTGACCCTCTTTCTTCTCCTGACTAACTTTTTCACAATTAGCTAAAGCTATCTGTGCGGCTAAAATAAAGCTTTGGTCAGCGTTGACATTTCGGATAGCATCTCTCAAATTCACGCCATTTCTAGTAATATTTAGAATGTTTCTATTTAGTCCAGTGGATACATTTTTCAGCGCGATTGTCGTATTGGCGAGAAGGAACCCGTTGTTACTTAGCATGACAATTACTAGCAAAGGTAAAACCATCTCAGAGACAAAATCAAACCCAAAACCTTCTTCTGCATATTTCCGATACCACCCAAAGGAAGCAAAACCAATCATAACCACAGCAGCAAGAGTAGAAACAGCAACAACAGCCGTATAAATTGGGTTTGTTCCTGATGCCAGTTCAGCCCAATCATTCTCAAAGGATTTATAGATTAGGTCTGCACCATTAACCGCCCCTTCAACTATCTCCCCGGCGTTTGTAGTCCCTGTATTTTCCCCCGCTTGCTGTCCCGTAGTTTGAGCAAATAGGATAGTTAATAATGCCAGCATTATTGATTTTTCCAGAATGAATCGTTAGCGGCGGCAGATTGGATGATTTGACGGGTAGCAGCGTTAGATTCCTGATCCTTCGCCGCCGCTTGCTCATCCATGCGACTAGAAATGTCAGCAAGATTAATATTGGTAACTGCCAAAGAACGGGATTGTTTTTGTGCCTCTGAGTGAATTGATTTGGCAATTACAGCACTTTGTAAGTTTTGAGTCGCCATCTTTTTGAGAATGTCTTGGGTGATGACATCATCTTGAGCGGCATTAGCATTTTCGCTTGATTGGGAGGTAGCATCATTAGTGGTTTCTGCCTCCTGTGATTGGACTTTTTGTCCTTCAGCACCAAGAACTGATTGAGACTGTCCGCGTGTATATTGTTGGTTCCAATCCTTGATGGCATTATCAGCTTGAATGCGTGGATCTAGTATTAGTAAATCCCCTTCTTGTTTTTCTATGACTTTCTCAATGTTCTTACCAGCTTTTAGAGGATCGGGAATACCTAAATCTCCAACACTAGACTCAATCGCCTGATTTAATTCTGCTGACAACTTGCCCAAACTTTTAGAAAACTCTTTCTGGTAATTACTAATGTAAGCCTGTAAACTACTGTAAATTTGTTGAAATTGAGTCAGAAAAGATTGGTTTTGATTTGTTTGGGCGTTAGCTGGGAGACTAGAAAAGGATATCAAAACCACTGTGCTTGAGATTACGATCAATCGTTTGGGATCTTTCATACAAATTATCCATGTCTACTACAAAAGGTTTTTTGGTACAGTAGGATTCGACAGTCGCTTGTTTTTTTGATTTATCGAAGGACACGACTGAAACCATTAATGTTTTTGGCAATGTTTCCTTATTTAACAAGCTCGTAAAAAAGGGGTCGTCAAAGGGCTTTGCATTAGGCGGAAGGGTGGAAGACTGCGATCTCAAAATCATCACGTAATCTCCAGGATCAGCCGATTCCGAATTAATCCCAGGTTGTTCTAACCCCGGAAGGATCTTATTTTGATACTTCACTGCTTTTAAACTAGGACTGAATCTAACGGCATCTTCACCCAATTCTATGTACACCCCGCAGTCATTCTTTGCGTTTCTCATACGTTTTTCATATTGAGCTTGATTGTATTGCCAAACCTGAAAGCTGACTATTGACGCAACACCCGTGAGGATTGCCAGTAATAACTTATTTTGAATGGCTAATGATAGTACCTTCATAACGGTTTTCCCTGTTTGATGCAGTCAACATAATACTTAGAAAATTCTGCCACCCAGGTGAACTTGTTGCTGTGAATTTTCTTGAATTTATCTCGCGTGGCTTGTTCTTCTCTGCTATTGGCAACCAATGCCAACAGTGGATACGAGGGATAATAGCGGCAGCGCACATACTTGTTGTTGTAGTCGAGCAACCACAACGTATATAGCTGCTGAATATTAGGGACAAAGCTTTCGTTTTTATCGATAATTTCTCTAGGGATGCCCAGCAACTCAGAGAAACTATTAGCCGCGCCTGGGACAATACGCCCAATCAACCGCAATGGCATATTTTGTAATATTTGTTCTCCCGCCTCCGATTTAGCAATAGAAATCACATCCTGCGCCGCCAGAAACACCCGACAGCCTTGTTTTCGAGCCGTAGCGCATTTCCGACCCGCAAGCCGTGACAATGCGGAAAATCCCAGCAATACGCTAGCCTCATCCATAAAAAATACGCTGTTGGGCGAGGAGAGGGATTGACGGGACGCGGCGATATATGCACTCATCCCGAACACTTCTGCATCCTTTCCTGATTGCAGATTAGTCAAGGCAAAGGTAATTAACTGGCTATCGGCTTGGAAGGTTGAAGGCTTACAGATAGCGCTACCAATACTACTTGCTTGCCAATACTGTAATCGCAAGCGAATATAATTTAACGCTTTTTCTACGTTGTCATCCTGATAGCCTAACGAAATCCACTCAGGAGAAAAGAATTTCTCCATATCTACCAATGTCGGTGTATTCGCCCACTCTGGGGTGTTTATCCCGGCTTTTTGCGCTAATTCAAATCGCTCTTGGATTTCGGAATCTTCGTAAAAGGCTTTTGTACCTAGAGGTATAACAGATTCAATAGTTTGGGCTAGCAAACCATCAAATTTTTGTGTGCCTAAAACTAATTGAAGAACGATTAAATTAATATCATTTCTGTGGGCTTTTGTCCTTTCCTCCCACTGCGACTCAGGAATTTTTGATAGGTCTAGCGGCTGCACAAGGTTGTTTGATTCCTTTGAGATATCAAAATAAAACCCATTAAAGTAAGGCGTGAAGTCTCCAAAGGTTCCTGAACCATCATCATTTGGCAAGTCAATCATTAATACTGACATTCCCAACGCCAAGCATTGATAAATAATCGAGGCAATTATTACCGATTTCCCACTCCCGGTAGTCCCAATTACCATCATATTTTTCGGCTTTGATAGGTCAATATGAACGGATGATTGCCCCTCATCAGCTACTAATTCAAAGCCTTGTTTGTCACCGTTAGCTGTCTGGACTACTGGAGTTAAACCAATCACTTCACTAGCAAAGAAAGTAGCTCGCCGGTTGAAAGGAAATGTTAACTGGGGTCTTTGTCTCAACAGCAAACTGTCGAGCCAGATTGACCATGTATACTGCATTTCTCTAATCAACTCCGCAGGTTGATTGATATAGCCGGAAATTAACCGACAAGTGTCATCAATTTCTTCTGGAGAGTTGCGATAAACGAGAACAGTAACCGCTACATTTTCCGGGATATCTCCTGTATAAAGTTGTTTCTGAGCATCGACTGACCGCTCAGTCTTAATTTGCGCTCCTACGTCAATAGTCTTTTTCCTAGCACTAACTTCGGCATTTATTGACCTCCTTGTAATCAATTGTTGGGTTAGCCTAATCATTTTTTGATCGGCTGGACTAATCTCTGTAATTATCTCGACATCGTAAATCGCTTCGCGTGAGAATACGTCCCATAAAAAGCGGACTTGCTGATGGGTTGAGGCAAATATCTCTGGTTTCTGGGCAAGTGTCATCACGCCGATATATTTCTTTTTGTCAGTACTCTGATGGGGCAAGCATACCCAGCGTCTATCAGCGTGAGGGATGCCATTATTCAGAAGGACGGATGTCGCATGTAAGTGATCGTTGTACTGCGAAGATTTGGGTGTGGCTTCATTAATCTCCTCCCATAATTCTCCGGTATCATAAACCAAGGCATGAGGAACTTTTGTCGGATTTGCACCCATTCGAGAAACTAAATCGCCCCACAACTGACCAACTGATTTTGGTGTGGGAAATAACCCCATCTCAGATAGGATTTGTTGATGGCGCAAAGAAACAATTATTGCTTTTTCAAGAACTTGAATTAAGTTTTTTGTTGATAGTTCTGTTGCTCCTGTTGGTGTAAATTTCCTCTGTAAAAAGTTAGCAAGTTTCACGATCGCTCTATCTACTGCGTCCCCTCCTTCATTCCCCCCAGGATGGACAGTAAAAGTAGTGTAAATACTCAGCTTGATATCCTTGCGTTGATGGTTGCGAGTCAGTTCTTGCATCCGCGCAACTTGCCCCCAGTCAAGAAATTCTATCTCTTGAGATACTGGGTTATCTAGTCTCTGACGGTAGCTTTCAATTACTTGGTCTTCATCACAAAACGAAGACCATCTAAACGTAAATTTTTCACCAGCCGAAAACTCTTTACAGCCTGTCTCAAAAGCCTTGGCGTGAGCCTCTAGTCTTTCAGATGAATTAAATAGTGGGTGAAAGCCTGTGCAATTATATCCGAATACTAATTGAATGGTATTGTTAGTGTCGCTTACTTGTTTTTTGCTCAACAAGTAAGCTCCTATTTGATAGTTCCCCTTTTTTAATTTTACTAAAGTGGCTAGGTCTAGAAAATCTTCAAAGGGGACGATTTTGTGATTTCGTGAGGTTTTTACCATAGCTTTGTCAGTTTCTTTTTACCTGCCTTTTTTTTATTTTGAGGCGAAGAATATCGGACATAACCGCGAGTAAAAGTCGGGACGCTGGGAAAGACTTTTGACCAGAACAAGTAAGGTCGTTTGCCCGATAAAACTATCACCGTGGCACTCAACCAAACGCCTGCCAGCATTCCCCAAACTATTCCCGCCCCAAACATAATCGCTATAACGAAGCCCACGCCAAACATAAATAAGGCTACTGCAAACTGAAATCCCGTGAAAATGCCTATTGTTGCATTCTGCCCAAGTGACTGATTGACCCGTTTGATGGGGGATTTATTAAACTCGCTCATCACTAGCAAGCGGCTGTAACGCCACTGAATAATATGCTTTGAGCTATCCAAAGCACCAGGATAACGAAGAACACGCCGATAGGCTGCTGTACCATTTGCGTAACTTCCTGCCCATCACCAATGCCGTTGGCAACCTTAAGCCCAGAAGCCACAAAGTATACAAACAAAAGTACTGTAATGGTTGCGTTGATAACTGCGGGAAGGGCTTTAATGGAGGTGGCAGCAGCAGCAGCACCTCCAGTAATCCCACCAGCGCCGCCGAACATACAAGTCATTGCCACCTGAGCCGAATCGAACAAGCCCCACCCATAAGAGGGCATGGTTTGCATGACAATGATTGTCGCTGTCCCCGCGGCGTTTATGTGATGCTGATACTTGCGCCCAATCGCTGCTAGCGCCTTAGCCAGAACTTGAGTTTGTGTTCTTCGCACAGAATTATTAGATACCAAGAGAATTGCTCCTTTCTTCATATAAAAATCACTTTTTCGAGCCTCTTTGAACAAACTCATTCTCTATGTCAGCTAAAGTATTCTCTCTAGCTAGTGAGCGAATTTCTTGAAGGGGAGCAATATGACACTTGTATAGCTTGCTCATGCCATTTAGACCACCTGTTTTTTTGTTGGTGAATTTCTTGAACTCCGGCAAGTACTTCCGAGCTATATTCAAATATGCTTGCAGTTGTCTTGCAGAAACCTTTGGCTTTAACATCGCCGCAACTTCTAATCTTGTTAGTTCTTCATTTTGCCAGGTAAACCCCCCTATCCCCATGATTCTGAGAACTTCTTGGAACTTCTAACTATACATAAAATACCCGCCTTTTTCGTGGCGGGGGAGTGTCATTTTAAAAAATATTAGCGGTCACAAAAAACTGGTTAAAGATAAGAATTGAGCGCTTTTCCTTCCCGTTCCCACTTTTCATCTAAAAGACGACAAGCTACGCGAACAACATTCTGAGGATTCCGTTTATGTTCTCCTGGCATATTCCAGTTCCGGGTAGTGTATTCACTTTCGTACCCCAAAACTAGGGCAAGCTCTCGATAACTTAATTTCCACTTTTTCTTAAACTCTATTGGGTGCATAGCACAAATTTTGGCTACTTGCATGATTAACTATTCTATATTTGTAACATAATTAGTTACTCATTTATTAATATTTGCTGTTGAAAATACGAGATGTTTTTTAATCTTTATTTATCTTAATTATTTAATTAAAGTATTAGTTATTGCTAGCTTAAACCTATTTTCCTATAACCAAAGTATATCTGTTTATCTTATAAATATGTTAATACTATCTATTGCCGATTCTCTTTTAATATCCTATATTTAGCAATGACAAAAGAATCGATAAAGGTACAAAAATAATCCGTACTTTCGCCTCTTGATTTTTCACTTTTATTTGTTATATATTGGTCAGTTAAGTTTTGTCCGACACACCATTTTCAAGAAAATGGTCAAACCCGTTCGGGAGCAGAATAGTCGGGGGAAAACCTGCTCCCTGCTTTTTGATAATTTTCCGGTTTCCCCAAATAGAGCAAGTGACGTGCGTGGGGTAATAATTGCGTTAGCGTAGCGGGGCGCAGCCCATTGCGAATTCGTTTGATGCGCTATTCTGGAATGAGAACAGAATCTCTCAACGAAGATTTAACTCATGACGAGTCTCCTTCAAGTCGAGAAATTTCCATCGCTAACCTTGTCAGAAATCCAGCAGTATTTAGAAAGTGGGCTGTTTCGTGGCATCGGCAAGAAAACTGCTCAAACTCTTGTCAATTACTTTGGAACTTCCACCTTATCAGTATTAGACAACGCCCCGGAAAAATTGGACTCAGTTCCTGGACTTACTACTTATCGAATCACTGCAATTATTTCATCTTGGTCACAAAGTAAAACTAATCCTAACTTTGGGGTTATTACTCAACTTGTGGCTGTGGGAACATCATTAAAGTTAGCCTTAAAAATTTGTGACCATTATGGACACCAAACGTCTTCTGTACTGCAAAACAACCCTTATCGCCTAGCGGATGAAGTCGATGGCATTGGTTTTAAAACTGCTGATTCTTTAGCGATATCTTTAGGAATCTCACTTGATAGTGAGACTCGTTATGCTTCATCTCTAATCCATGTCTTAAAATCGGCAATGCAAGAAGGTAATTGTTTCCTGCCGTCATCGCAATTACTTGTTGCTGCTATGGATGCGCTCAACCATACTTTGCATACACCTAATATTCAATCTTTAAGTACTATCCTTGCTAAGTTAATAGATAAGGGAACTTTAATTTCTGGTGACAGTGGAGAGAGCGTTTACCTGAAAGCTGCTTACCGTGCTGAATTTTCTGTGGCTTTGAAAATTCAAGCTCACCTGAATCAACCAACTCGCTCGAAAGAACATCTTGAACGCTGGTTAGTAAATCTTCAAGCAACTGACTATCGCCAACTCTCACGCTTGAGCGATGAACAACTTAGTGCTTTAGTCATGGCAGCTAAACATCCAATCAGCATTATTACTGGTGGCCCTGGTCGCGGCAAAACCCATGTTCTGAAAACTTTAGTGGAATGGTTGACTTCAATTAGGGCAACTATTGCTCTTGCAGCCCCCACCGGAAAAGCTGCTAACCGAATGAAAGATGCCACAGGTATGGAAGCAAGTACGATTCACCGTCTACTTCAGTGGCAGGGAGTTGGGCAAGCTTTCCTTTATAACGAGGAAAATTTGCTTGCTCTCGACTGGCTGATTGTTGATGAATTTTCAATGGTAGACATATTCCTGTTTAATTCTCTACTTAAAGCAATGCCAGCCAAAACCCAAATTTTGTTGGTAGGAGATTCTGACCAATTACCCAGTGTTGGAGCCGGAATGGTGCTACGAGATTTGCTTCATTCCGATTTAATACCAACAACAAGATTGCAAACCATTTATCGGCAGCGACACGAGAGCTTGATTATCTATGCAGCTAGTGATGTAAATTTTGGTACAGTGCCGACATTGCACAAATTTAATCAACCCAATCAGTGGATGGATGTGAGCGACTGCGCCATGCTAGAAACTCCTTCACCCCAAGCGACGGCTAACACCATCGTCTCTTTAGCCCTGGCCATGAGTAAAGAGAATGTGGATTTAAATCAACAACTAATGGTACTAGCACCGCAAAAGTCAGGGCTAGCGGGTGTTCATAACCTTAATAAGCTTCTTGCCCCTATTTTCAATCCAAAACTTGAGAATCAGGCAGAAGTTGTTTCTGGGTCGGTTGTCTACCGAGTTGGCGACCGCGTTATCCAATTGAAAAATCGTTATGAAACTGTCCCACCAGTAATGAACGGGGAGATGGGCAGAATTATTGCTGTTGACCCAATCAAAGAACTGGTGACAATTGATTGGGAAGGTGGCGCACGAGTTGACTATTACAGGAGTGACTTTGAACAAATCATGCACTCCTTTTGTATCACTTGCCACAAGAGCCAGGGTAGTGAATTTCCTTATGTGATTTTTCCATTACTCACCTCCAACTCCCGAATGTTAACCCGTCAATTGCTTTACACTACTATGACCCGCGCAATGGGTACATTTATCGCTGTTGGACAAGATATTGCATTAAAGATTGCTGTCGCCACAGATAAGCCCGCTAAACGTTTTACTGGCCTCACTAATTTACTCATTTCACCTCCTGATGAATTAGCAAATATTTGGCGCAGATTAGGTAACGCTACCAAATCTCCAAAAACAGCATCTACTCTTACCATTGCTTCGAGATTGCAACAACGCCAATTGACTGCAACACAAGGACAGATGACTACTATTGGTAGTCTTGCACTACAAATGTACGAGTCTAAATATGGTTATCGTCCGTCAAAACAGCCTGAGTTTGTAGGTAAGTTTCGCTTTAATACTTATCACTATGAAACTACCGCAATTGAGTTAATTGATTCTGCAATTAATGCAGTTCTGCGCCTTGAATAAAACCCATGTCCAACATGGTTAAACGGTCGTATCCAACCTCCAAACATCCAACCAGACTACTGTTTAAGTTACACTTTTAAAATCTATGGCTATTCCGGCAGCAGAGTTAAAAATCGGGCAATCGGTGAAGTATCTGATCGGTACTCGAAGCGGTATGAGTGCGGCAATAACCGATATCAGCAAATCATCTCTTAGTCTCAAAAATACTCATATTGTTACTTTGACCTTTGATAATGATTCATTGCCAAACCACTTAAAAACACAACAACTAACTGTTTATGACGAATTGCTTGAAGGTTGTGAAATAATCACATTTTAAAAAATTCAAATTGGCAACAGCAGAGCGCACATTCGCCGCTACAAGTTGGAATTAATCAAAATACTAACTTGCCGGCTGATATAATCCCGTATTTTCGTTAAATTCCCACCCTAATCCCGCTCTATCTTTGTTCTTACACCATGCTACAAAAAGCGGTGGGGGAAGATTAATTCGCTCCTTGCGTACAGTTTCCTCACTTACACCAAGCCTCTTGGCCAAACCTTCTTCAGTTAACGGTTGCATTCGCGGACTTTGCCCAGAATAGGATGAATTGTTGTAGTACGATTTTTGGCCCCGCTTTTGTTGGTTGTTGAGATAGTCTTGAATTTTAATGATCGCCTCAGCCAACTGTGTCATTCGGGCTGTCATCTTTTCAATTTTTTGTTCTAAATTGGCGAGATTATCAATTGCTGTGGTTTGGTTGCTATTAGATTCATTTGAAAACTCTGACTCCAGCTTATCAAGTCTTTCGCAAATAGCTCTTATCGTTTCATTAGTCGGACTGGCGTTACTATTGTTACTCGTAACTAAGTACTTCTCAACACTTGCCTTAATCTGAGAATCTAGGCGTTTGTCTAAATTATTACCACTTATTGCATCAAGCTTATCTTGGGAATCGCCTAAGTAGAGATCGATAAATTCGAGCAGCGTGGCTGTTGCTGTTGTGCCTTTTGAGTTGCAACAGGCGATAAACTGCTCCCACTTCCTTTGGTCACAGTTGAAAGATGCCAGCTTTTTTTTACGCCCTGTATTGCTCATGTTCACGTGTCATCTAGGTAAACTGGGGCTTGCCACGCTTATTAAATCGTGTAATTCATCATGATGAATTACCTTGATGCTATCATCGCCAAATGTGTCAGCGCATTCCTCAAGCAATGTTTTTATGAAGAGATACTACCGCCAACTGTCCATTAAAGAATTATTTGTCAGTTTTAAAGAATTAGTGTCCAGTCAGTTGATTTTTTGAGTTCAGTGCAATTAGAGTAATGCTCCATCCCCGTAAATTCAGTTTTGAAGAATTAGTGTCACCTTTCACCCACAACAGTAGAGTCATTATCTAGCAAGTACTGAAACAGTGGTTTATGCATCACAAAGGGCATAACTCGCCCGGTGACTTGATAACTGTTATCTAGGTAAAGTATAAATAGTTTCAACGGGAACTTTCGCCTACGCACGTGCAATTGTCGTTGGTTGCTCGGCATCGCAATTTGCCGACCATTGGTCGGCAAAAACTTAATTATGATTCTCAAAAACTAATCCTTTATATAAGCCCAGCTCGAGGGTGTTAAAAGGAGCAGGAATTTGTAGACCACCATGCCAAACGATGTCTGTGCCAATTACACCACTCTCAAAAATAAACTAAAAATGACTCTATAGTTGTATGGCGTGATAGCGATTAAAAAGCAGGCTATTCTGATCAGCTTGATTTGGCATGAAAGCAACAGATGCAGGAAAGAATTTTGTACAAGTTTCTTAAAATAAGCACCTTTGCCCCTTTTCTTTGACCACAACCTACACCTGTAATATTTGTGTAGTTAACTGTTAGGAGTATGCTCTTTAACCTGCTGCATTACTTATTAACTATAAAGTCATTTTCAGTTTATTTTTTTCACCTATCTTTAGGTTTTTCAATATAGGGGCATTGGCTATAGCCCAATGGCATGAAGAAAGGTAGTGGCTAGGTAAACTGGGACGAAGAGTGATTGAGTCAACCGATCGCTCATCATGATAAAGGTGATTATTGCTTGTGCAGCACGAGAGATGGCAGTCCCAAATGGTAATCGGCTTTTTCTCCTGTGCGCTTAAATGGCAGGGGAATAGTACAGCATTAGTACACCGTTCTGGCTACAGGTGACGGGGGTATTCTGTTGCTGACAAACTGCCACAATTTTCACTTTGTCCGTGAACAGGGAAAGGGAAACGGAAACGGTAGAGAAACTAGTACACATTGCAGTACAGTTCCACACTTTTTTCACCGAAATAAATCCTGGGACGGGAGCATCGGCGATAATGATTAACTATCGGGGGTTTGGGGCTGTGAAAATTGACCGTCACGGGAAGGCAAAGGTTTTGTCGCCGGAAGAAATCCAGCGTCTATTCACTTCGGGGTTAGCCACAGAGCGAGACAGAGCCTTAATAGGCGTGATGCTGTATACGGGTTGCCGCGTCAATGAAGCAGTTACCCTAAAAATTAAAGATGTTTATAACAGCAAGGGACGGATCAGAGCAGAGTTGATCATCCGTAAAGGGAATACAAAGGGAAAGTTAGCTACCCGCAGCATTCCGATTTTGTCAGAACTAAGGTGCTTCCTAGCTACTTACAAACCCACAAACTCTCGTGACGGTTTTTTGTTTCCTGGTAGATGGGGGCGGGGTCACTTGCACTCAGAATATGCAAGCCTAATCTTCCGAGAAGCTTGCGAACGTGCGGACATCGAAGGAGCAAGCACACACAGTTGCCGGAGAACCGCACTCACTTTCATGAGCAATGCCCAAATCCCTCTGAGAGTCATCCAAGAAATCAGTGGACATCGCAATTTGGAGCAACTGCAAAATTATTTGGAGGTCGAACCATCTCAAGTCCGGGGTGCGATCGCGGCGTTGTCGATGTTATCACCGCCATCAATTAGCAGCAACAATCAAGACATGCAGAATGCGGATAACACGAAGTTATCATCGGAGTGATAGATCAGGAAATACTAGTTAGTTGATCTAGACAGGATTGATAGTAAGTAAAGGCTATAAGGATTTTCCCAAAAAGCCATTTACAATTCCATCGGTAACACTTCAAGCGATAGCCACTGATAAAAATGAGG